>NZ_JAWOAI010000616.1:0-5192 GCF_033194735.1 Streptomyces sp. W16 | reverse complement strand
CGTCGAGGCCCTGCGCGACGGAGTGCCCGCCCCCGGCGACCTGATCCCGCTCGGCGCCGTACCCTTCGGCCGCCGCAGCGCCCGTACCGGCCCGGACGGCATCGTCCACCACAACAGCGTCGGACTCGGCGTCCAGGACGCTGCCGCGGCCCGGGCCGTCGTCGACGCGGCACAGAAGGAGCGCCCGTGAAGCGTCAGGCTGAGGTCGTCGTCATCGGCGGCGGGGTCATCGGTACCAGCATCGCCTACCACCTGGCCCGCGCCGGCGTCAGAGACGTGGTCCTGGTGGAACGGGACGAACTCGCCGCCGGGTCCACCTCGAAGGCGGCCGGCGGGGTACGGGCGCAGTTCTCCGACGAGCTCAACGTGCAGCTGGGCGCCCGCAGCCTGGAGGCCTTCGACCGCTTCGAGGAGGACACCGGCCACGACATCGGGTTACATCGCGTCGGCTATCTGTTCCTGCTGTCGAGGCCCGAGGACGTCGCCTCCTTCGAGGCGGGCGTCCGGCTGCAGAACTCCCTCGGCGTGCCCAGCCGCATGATCGACCCGGCCGAGGCCCGCCGCCTCTCCCCGCTGATCGACACCGACGGCCTCGTCGCCGCCGCCTACTCGCCCGACGACGGCCACTGCACCCCCGAGGCCGTCGTCCACGGGTACGCCTCCGCCGCCCGCTCGTACGGCGCGACGATCCTGCGCCACACCGACGTGACCGGCATCGAGACACAGGGCGAGTACATCACCGCCGTGATCACGACCCTGGGCCGCATCGACACGAACACGGTGATCTGCGCGGCCGGCGCCTGGTCGAAGGCCGTCGGCGCGATGGTGGGCGTCGACCTCCCCGTACAGCCGCTGCGCCGTCAGATCGCCGTCACGGAACCCGTCCCGGGCCTCCCGCCCACGCTCCCCATGACGATCGACTTCACGACGAGCCTCTACTTCCACGGCGAGGGCCCCGGTCTCCTCGTCGGTATGTCCGACCCCGACGAGCGCCCCGGCTTCGCCACCGACACCCACGACCGCTGGATCCCGCGCCTCGCCGAGGCCATGCGGCGGCGCGCCCCCGGCCTCCTCGACCTGCGCCGCACCGGCGGCTGGGCGGGCCTGTACGAGAACACGCCGGACCACAACGCCCTGATCGGCGAGGCGACTTCACTCTCCCGCTTCCTGTACGCGACGGGTTTCTCCGGCCACGGTTTCCTGCAGGCGCCGGCGGTCGGCGAGGTGATCCGCGACCTGTACCTCGGCCACGTACCCTTCGTGGACGTCAGCCCCCTGAGCGCCGGCCGGTTCGCGGCCGACGCCCCGCGTCCGGAGGTCAACCTGGTATGACCGAGCTCCATCTGTGGCTGCGCCACGAGACCCGTACCACCGAACGCCGCACCCCGGTCGTCCCCGCCGACGCCCGCCGCCTGGTCGAGAGCGGGGTGACCCTGACGGTCGAGGAGTCCCCGCAGCGGATCTTCCCGGCCGAGGAGTACGAGGCGGTCGGCGCGAAGCCGGCACCCGCGGGTTCCTGGATGTCGGCGCCGAAGGACGCGGTGATCCTCGGCCTGAAGGAACTCCCGGACGAACCAGCCACACTGACGCACCGTCACATCTTCTTCGGGCACGCCTACAAGGGCCAGCCGGGGGCGAGTGACCTGCTGCGCCGCTTCGGCGCCGGGGGAGGGGCGCTGCTCGACCTCGAATACCTGGTGGACGACACCGGACGCCGCCTCGCCGCTTTCGGCTTCTGGGCCGGCTATCTGGGCGCGGCCCTGGCCGTCCTTCAGCACCGGGGACGGCTGGTCGCACCCCTCACGCCCACCTCGAAGGAGGAGCTGGACGAGACGCTCCGACCCGCCGCAGGCGACGCGGAGTTCAGCGCGCTGGTGATCGGCGCGCTGGGCCGCAGCGGCCGGGGAGCCCGGGCCGCGTTCGGCACGGCCGGGATCGAGCCGACCTGCTGGGACCTGACGGAGACCCAGAACCTGGACCGCCCGGCCCTGTTGGCCCGCGACGTCCTGGTCAACTGCGTCCTGGCGACCACCCCCGTCCCGCCCTTCCTCCGCGAGCAGGACCTCGACGACCCGGCCCGCCACCTCCGCACCGTCTCCGACGTCACCTGCGACGTCGGCTCACCCCTCAACGTCCTGCCGGTCTACGACCGCACGACCGAATGGGACGACCCGGTACGGCAGTTGCGCGAACAGCCCCCGCTCGACCTCATCGCGATCGACAACCTGCCGTCCCTCCTGCCGAAGGAGTCCAGCACCGACTTCTCGGCCGCACTGCTGCCCCAACTGCTGGACTTCGAGAGCGGCGGGGCCTGGGGGCGCTGCCTGGACCTCTTCCGCACGAAGTCCCGGGAACTCGGAATCGCCGTCGCGGAAGGGGAGTTGGGCCATGTCTGACGTGGTGCGCGCGAGCGGCACCGTCCACTGGATCGGCGCCGGACTGTCCACGGGCAGCGGGCTCGCCCTGCTGTGCGACACGGCGGGGAGGGTACGGCTGTGGCATCGCACCGAGGAGCGGGCGGCGCGGGCCCTCGACCACCTGGGGCTGACGGGACGCGCGGAGCCGCGCGCGTTCGACCTCGCCGCGCTCACCGCCGAACTGGTACCCGGAGACGTCGTCGTCTCCATGCTGCCCGCGCCCGAACACCCTGCGCTGCTGGCCGTCTGCGTCCGGCGGCAGGCCCACTTCGCCTGCTCCAGCTATGTGTCGGACGCCGTCCTCGAACAGGTACCGGCCGCCGAGAAGGCGGGCATCGTGGTGCTCACCGAGGCCGGACTCGACCCCGGCATCGACCACCTCTTCGCGCACAGCCTCGTCGCCCGCGCACGGGAGGCGATCGGTGCGGACACGGAGGCCTCCTACAGCCTCACCTCGTACTGCGGCGGTGTCCCCGCGGTGCCCAACGACTTCCGGTACCGCTTCAGTTGGGCGCCCGCCGGAGTCCTGGGCGCGCTGCGGTCACCGGCGCGCTATCTGGAGGGCGGGTCGGAGACCGTCGCCGAGCGGCCCTGGGAGGTGACCCGGCCGCATGTCGTCGACGGCGAGACCTTCGAGGTCTATCCCAACCGGGACAGCGTGCCGTTCATCGAGCAGTACGGGCTGCCCACCGCCTGGCAGCCGCGCACGTTCGTGCGGGGCACGCTGCGTCTGGAGGGCTGGCTGCGGGCCTGGGAGCCGGTGTTCGAGGAGCTGGAGGCGGGTGACGACACCCGGATCGCCGCGCTGGCAAGGGAGTTGGCGGCCACCTACCCCACCACGGACGCCGACCACGACCGGGTCGTCCTCGCCGTGTCCCTGGACGTCCGCGGCGACACGGGCCGTACCTGGTCCGGCAGTTACCTCCTCGACCTGGTGGGTGACGAGGAGGAGAGCGCGATGGCCCGCTGTGTCTCGCGCCCCCTCTCGCTGGCCGTCCGCCACATCCTGTCCGACGATCTGCCGTCCGGGCTGAACCGGGCGGCAGAGACGGCGGAGCGGTCCCGGGAGTGGCTGGGCGAACTGGCGGGGGAGGGGCTGGAGTTCACCCTGCGGGTGGATCAGTGAGCCGGCGGTCGCGGCTCAGCCCGTGACCGCCTCGTGCACCAGCTGCTTCAGCTCCGGGACGATCTTCAGCGACGACTTCGGCCGGAGCTGGGTCATGAACTGCACGGTCAGGTCCCGGCTCGGGTCCACCCAGAACGTGGTCGTCGCGACCCCGCTCCACCCGAACGTGCCGAGCCCCGCCGGGGACTGGGTGCGCTCGGGGTCGACGACCACGGAGACGCTGAGGCCGAAGCCGATGCCGTCGTTGCCGGGTTCCTGGTGGGCGGGGCTGCCGAAGGCGCGCATGTCGGCGCCGCCGGGGAGGTGGTTGCTGGCCATCAGGTCGACGGTCTCGGGGGCCAGCAGCCGGACGCCGTCGAGTTCGCCCCGGCGCCGCAGGAACTCCGCGAACCGGTGCACGTCGTACGGGCTCGCCGCCATGCCGCCGCTGCCCGACAGGAACCGCGGCCGGCCGCCCCGCAGCGGCAGCCCGAGGATCGGCTCGATCCCGCCGCCCTCGGCGTCGCCGTACAACTCGGCCAGCCGGCCCGCCTTCTCGTCCGGGACCTGGAAGCCGGCGTCCGGCATGCCGAGCGGCCGGAAGATCCGCTCGGCGAAGAACTCGTCGAGCCGCTGCCCGGACACCACCTCCACGATCCGGCCCAGTACGTTAGAGGCGACGGAGTAGTTCCACTGCGTGCCCGGCTCGAACTGGAGCGGCAGACTCGCGTACACGTCGATCGTCTCGGCCAGGTTGGCGCCGGCCGGCACGGACGACTCCAGGCCCGCCTCCCGGTAGAGGGCGTCGACGGGGTGCGAGTGGTAGAAGGCGAAGGTCAGGCCCGAGGTGTGGGTCATCAGATGCCGCACCAGCATCGGCCGCTCGACCGGCCGGGTCTTCAGGCCGGCGCCGGAACCGCTGTCGTAGACCCGCATGTCGGCGAAGGCCGGGAGGTGGTCGGCGACCGGGTCGTCCAGGGAGAGCCTGCCCTCCTCCATCAGGAGCAGCGCGGCGACCGCGGTGACCGGTTTCGTCATGGAGTAGATCCGGTACAACGTGTCCGGCGCGACGGGCAGTCCGGCCGCCACGTCGCGGTGCCCGTGGGCGGTGAGGTGGGCGACCCGGCCGCCGCGGGCCACGGACACCAGGAAGCCCGGCAGGCGCTCCACGTCGACGTAGTGGGCGAAGTGCTGGTCCAGGCGGTCCAACGCCTTGTGATCCAGTCCGACCTCGTCCGGGTCGACCTCTTGTCGCAGCTGTGCCATGGCTCTCCTCCGAATTGCGTTCACGAGGTGGGGTCCCGCATACCCGGCCCCGGACACCTCGGAACTCATCGTCGCGCAGGAACACCTGCGCGGTCTCCTGTAACGCCGCGATGTGTGAGCGACGCGACTGTCCGGCCGGGCAGCGCGAGACAGGTGAGAGCACCGGTCAGGGCCACCCCGGCGAGCAGTCCGAGCGCCCATTCCCGGCCACCGGCGGCCAGCAGCGTGCTCCCGGCGGCGACACCGAGCGTCGGACCCACGTTCACCGCGGTCTGCTTGAGCCCGCCCGCCACCCCGGCGGACTCCACGGCCGCCGCCCGCACCACCACCTGGGTCGCCGCCACCATCACCGTCCCGAACCCGGCCCCCAGCAGGGCGAATCCCCCGCACACGGCGACGGTGCC
>NZ_JAWOAI010000615.1:0-5198 GCF_033194735.1 Streptomyces sp. W16 | reverse complement strand
GGCGCCGCCCTGGCCGCCGCCCTCGGCGGGGTCGAACTGCACGCCGCCGACATCGACCCCGCCGCCACACGCTGCGCCCGCCGCAATGTCGCCGCCTTCGGCGGGCACGTCCACACGGGCGACCTGTTCGCGGCGCTGCCCGGCGAGTTGCGCGGACGCGTCGACATCCTCGCGGCCAACGTGCCCTACGTCCCCAGCGGCGAGGTCGGTTTTCTGCCCGCGGAGGCCCGTGAGCACGAGCCGCTGGTCGCGCTCGACGGTGGCGCGGACGGCCTCGACATACTCCGCGAGGTCGCCGTCGGCGCACCCGACTGGCTCGCCCCCGGCGGCTGTCTGCTCGTCGAGACCAGTGAGCGTCAACTCCCGTCAGCGGTCGATGCGTTCGAGAGCGCGGGTCTCGACACGCGGGCGGCCTACTCCGAGGAGCTGTACGCCAACGTCGTGATCGGTGTCGTGCCGGCCGACTCGGTCAGGTCGTAGCGCCACTGCCGGACGGGCCGGGTGAAGGTGAACCGCTCGGGCCGCCGCGTCCCCACGGACCGTGGCCGCCCGGGAACCCGCCCTCTCCGCCCTGGCCCTTGCGGTCGAGGGTGCCCGTGAAGGCCCGGTCGGCGGTCCTGGAGCCGCTGTCGGAGCGGGTGCCGATCAGGGAAGCTGTGTCGCCCTTCTTGAGGGCGGCCGAGTTCTGGGCCGTGGCACTTGAACCCACGGTCCAGGTCCACGAGGTCCCGTCGTCGCTCTTGACGGTGACCTGGTCGCCGTCCACCTTGGTGACCGTTCCGCGCTGCCAGATCCGTACGACCCACTTGCCGGTGGAGTCGTCCTTGACCGTCGCCTCGCCGTGCACGGCCTTGCCGCCGACCCCGAACCCGAACCACATGCCGCCCCCGTGCCGGAAGCCGGGCCCGCCGGGCGACGGCGCACCGGACGGGGCGGGAGACCCGGCGGCGGGTATCGCGTCGTTGCCCGAACTCCCGGAGGTGGCCGCGTAGGCGACGCTGCCACCCAGAGCGAGCACGCCCACGGTGACCGCGGTGATCACCGCTCGGGCCCGCTTCGAACGCTGCCGCCACATCCGGTCGAGACCGTGCTCCCGCTCGGCCCCGCCGGGCCCGGTGAGCACCTCCCACTCGGGTGCGTGGTCCGGCATCGGCGGTATCGCCCCGGAACTGTGGTCGTCGTGCTCAGGGTCGTGCGTCACGGCTCGCTCCCTCGGCCCGGGCGCCCGGCATCCCACGGCACGCCTCCCTGTGATTCTCGACTCCCCCCGATAAGGAACAGGTAACGGCTCCCTGTGAATCCGGGGCGACCGGCCCGCCGCCCCCTTTATGCAACTAGTTGCACAAACCCTGTTCCGTCCTCTACAAAAGAGGCACGACACCGCGCACGGAGGGCCCGATGAGCCGTTACCCGCACCTGCTGAACCCCCTCGACCTGGGCTTCACCACACTGCCCAACCGTGTCCTCATGGGCTCCATGCACATAGGCCTGGAAGAGGCCGAGCGCGGTTTCGAGCGCATGGCGGAGTTCTACGCGGCCCGCGCGCGGGGCGGTGTCGGCCTGATCGTCACCGGCGGCATCGCACCCAACGAGGCCGGCCGGCCCTACGAGGGCGGCGCCAAGCTGACCACCGACGCCGAGGCCGCGCAGCACGCCGGGATCACCGCCGCCGTGCACCGCGAGGGCGGCCGGATCGCGATGCAGATCCTGCACTTCGGGCGGTACGCCTACCACCAGGACCTCGTCGCGCCGAGCCCCCTCCAGGCGCCGATCAGCCCCTTCCCGCCCCGCGCGCTCACCGACGCCGAGGTCGAGCAGACCATCGAGGACTACGTCCGCACCGCCCGCCTCGCCCGGCAGGCCGGCTACGACGGCGTCGAGATCATGGGCTCCGAGGGCTACCTCATCAACGAGTTCATCGCCGCGCAGACCAACCACCGCGACGACCGCTGGGGCGGCTCCTACGAGAACCGGATCCGCTTCCCCGTCGAGATCGTGCGCCGGGTGCGCGAGGCGGTCGGCGAGGACTTCATCATCGTCTACCGGCTCTCGATGCTCGACCTCGTCCCCGGCGGCTCCACACTCGACGAAGTCATCAGTCTCGCCAAGGCGGTTGAGGCAGCCGGGGCGACCATCATCAACACCGGCATCGGCTGGCACGAGGCCCGCATCCCCACCATCGCGACCTCGGTGCCGCGCGGCGCGTACACCTGGGTGACCAAGAAGCTGATGGGCGCGGTGACCATTCCCCTCGTCACCACCAACCGCATCAACACCCCTGAACTGGCAGAGCAGTTGCTCGCCGACGGGTACGCCGACATGGTGTCGATGGCCCGCCCGATGCTCGCCGACCCGGACTTCGTCGCCAAGGCCGCCGCCGGCCGCTCCGACGCCATCAACACCTGCATCGGCTGCAACCAGGCCTGCCTCGACCACACCTTCAGCGGGAAGATCACCTCCTGCCTGGTCAACCCGCGCGCCTGTCACGAGACCGAACTCGTCCTCGCGCCAACCCGGTTGCGCAAACGCGTCGCGGTGGTGGGCGCGGGCCCGGCGGGACTCGCGTGCGCGGTCTCCGCCGCCGAACGCGGCCACCAGGTCACGCTGTACGACGCCGCGAGCGAGATCGGCGGACAGCTCAACGTCGCCCGACAGGTCCCCGGCAAGCAGGAGTTCGACGAGACGCTGCGCTACTTCCGCACGCGGCTCGACGAACACGGCGTGGACGTACGCCTCAACACCCTTGTGACGGCGGGTGACTTGGGAGCCTACGACGAGATCGTCGTCGCCACCGGCGTCACCCCGCGCACCCCCGACATCCCCGGCGTCGACCACCCCAGCGTCGTCGGCTACCTCGACGTCCTGCGCGACCGCGTCCCCGTCGGCGAGCGCGTCGCGATCCTCGGTGCCGGCGGCATCGGCTTCGACGTCGCCGAGTTCCTCACGGACGGCGGCGACAAGGCGAGCGAGGACCCGGAGACCTACTTCCGTGCCTGGGGCGTCGACATGGACTACGAGGCACCCGGCGGCCTCACCGCACCCGAGCGGCCCGCCCCGCCGCGCAGCGTCCACCTCCTCCAGCGCAAGGAGACCAAGGTCGGCGCCGGACTCGGCAAGACCACCGGCTGGATCCACCGCGCCGAACTCAAGCACCGGGGCGTCACCATGGTCCCCGGCGTGCGGTACGACCTGATCGACGACGCCGGACTGCATGTCACCGTGGGCGAGGAGAGCACGGTGCTCGCCGTCGACACGATCGTGCTGTGCACCGGACAGGACCCGCGCCGCGGCCTGTACGACCAACTGGCCGCCGCCGGACGCAGCGTGCACCTGATCGGCGGCGCCGACGTGGCCGCCGAACTGGACGCCAAGCGGGCCGTCAAGCAGGGCACCGAGGTCGCCGCCGCCCTCTGAGAGCCGTCCCTAGGATGACCCCATGTCACTCCCGCACGCGATCCTCACCGCCCTTCTGGAGAAGCCGTCCTCGGGCCTTGAGCTGACCCGGCGCTTCGACAAGTCGATCGGCTACTTCTGGTCGGCGACGCACCAGCAGATCTATCGCGAGCTGGGAAAACTGGAGGCCGAGGGCCAGATCAGGGCACTCGCGTCCGAGCAGCCGGCCCGCGGCCAGAAGAAGAGCTACGAGGTCCTGCCCGCGGGCCGCGCCGAACTGGCCCGCTGGACCGCGTCCGCCCAGGACCCCAAGCCGCTGCGCGACACGATGCTGCTGCGGCTGCGCGCGGCGGCGGTGGTCGGCACGGACGGTATCGAGGCCGACCTGCGCCGCCATCTCGACCTGCACCGGGGGCAGTTGGCGGAGTACGAGGAGATCGAGAAGCACGACTTCCCGCCCGACAGGGACAGCCCGCAGGACCGGCTTCGGCATCTCGTGCTGCGCGCGGGCATCGACCTGGAGACCTTCTGGACGCAGTGGCTCACGCACGCTATCGAGGAGTTCGCCGAGTTGCCGTAGGACATGGGGGGAGGAGCCGCCGGTGGCCGGCGGCCCCTCATCCGTGGGGACGTGGGGACGGTCAGAGTCGGTAGGGCTTCGCGCGTCTGCGCAGGAACCAGGCCGTCGCGATGACACCGGCTCCCACCAGGCCCCCGCCGACTCCCAGCGTGAGCGGGCCGTAGTCCTCCGTGGCCCCGCCGAGCCCGCCCATGACTCCGCGCGAGGGCGAGGCCGTGGCGGTGACTCTGGGGGTCGTGGCAGCGGACACGATCACGGACTGGGTGCCCGCGGGCGTGCTGACGTTCTGGCACATGACGATGACGGTGTAGGTGCCCGGAGTGACGTTCGTCCAGGCGGTGGACTGGCTGACGGTGGTCCCCGCCAGGGTCGCCTTCCGGCCCTCGGCGAAGCTTCCCTGGCTGCTGGTGAGCAGGGAGCCGGTGCCCCAGACGCCGGTGGTGCGGTTCTGGGAGCACGCGCTGGTCGTGACCGAGACCGTGGTCCCGGTCGTGCTCACGGAGATCCCCGACGCCGCGCCGGCGGTTCCGGCGGTCAGGGCGAGGGGAAGAGCGGCGGCGGCTGTCACGGTCAGGCCGGAGCGGAGTAGTAGCTGAGAAGTGCGCATGGGACTGCCCTCCGGCGGCACGGTTGGCGGAACATCCCTTGCGCCGCCGGGATCGGGAAACGGCCGTGCTGCCTCCAAGGAAGCCAACGCGCCCCGGGCCCGTCCCGCATGCGGACGGCGACCGGGCAGGTGACGGATTCCTTCGTCCGGCTCAGGGGTGATGCACGGTCAGGGGTCCGGACCGGGCCGCGCGGACTCACCGGGTGGGCGCCGCGCGGGCTCATCGCGTGCGTGTGGATTCACCACATGTGGGCTCGCCACATGGGTGGGCTCACCATGTGGGCGCCACCCGTAGCAGCCGCTCCCGTACGAGCGTGACGTGCGGGTTGTCCGGTGAACCGGGGCGGCGGGTGAGATACGAGGTGTTGATCGGCGGGTCCTCGGGCGTCAGCAGCGGAACCAGCGCCCCGGACGCCAGCTCGTCGAGGCACAGATACCGGGGGAGCACGGTGATCCCGGCACCCGCCACGACCGCCGCCAGCACCCCGCGCAGATCGGGCACCGTGATCGCGGCCTGCCCGCCGAGCCGGGTACCGAACACATGCCGCCAGTAGCGCCGGGCGATCGGCAGATCCTCCGCGTACGCGACGAGGGGCACCCCGCGCAGGGCGGCGGGCC
>NZ_JAWOAI010000614.1:0-5198 GCF_033194735.1 Streptomyces sp. W16 | reverse complement strand
AGTCCATCGGAGAGAGCTCTGGGCCCCTATGATGTGGCGGTTTCTACACATGAGAATGAATGAGGGGGAGCCATGTTCGAGACGGCCAATGCTGCAGGCGATGAACAGGATGCCGTCGTGGATGGGCTCGACGTACTGGTGTCCATCGACGACGCTGAAGGGCGCTCCGACTCAGGAGACATGGGCATATTCAGGCGCCGGAGCGAGGACGCCTCGGTCCGGCGAATCCCCACCGCCGTCCTGCGTGAGAACCTCCAACACACAGTGCGGGCCTTGCAGCAGGTACTCACGGACCTCAGGGTGCCCGACGGCGGGATGCCGCTACAGCAGGCTCAGGTCTCATTCGAGATCACCGCGACCGGAGGCATCACCATTGTGGGGACCACGGCCCAAGTGGGCGCCAAAGGGGCGATCACACTGACTTTCGGATCCTGATCGGCCGGAGACTGCGATGAACCCCTCGTGCCGCGCCCTGCTGATCGGGGTATCGACGTACCGCGACCCCAATATCGACGACCTAACCTTCGTCACGGATGATATGGCCGAGCTGGCGGAGGCGCTCTCCACTGTCGGCTACGAGGTACATATCCACGACGCCGAAGAGACCGACCGGGAGAGCATCGACTACGCCGTTGAGACGTTCTTCCAAGGCGCCGCTCCGGATGAGACGCTGCTTCTCTACCTCAGTGGTCACGGGATCCACCACGGCGGCAAGGACTACCTCGTCCCCAAGGGCGCGCGCACGGACTCCCACGATTTCCGCGCCAAATGCCTCTCACTCGACTTCAGCGGCTACGTCGAGCGCAGCAAAGCTGGTGACGTGGTCGTGTTCGTGGATGCCTGCCGTGAGGGTATCGACCTCAGGGAGATGTCGGTAGGCAACGCCGTCGGCTGGTCCGATATGCGAGTTACACGCGTCGGCCAGCGCCACTACTGCCACGTATACGCCTGTTCGCCCGGTGAGCGCGCCCGCTACACCCGTGCGGGAAACAGCACCTTTAGTATCTTCTCTCGCGCCCTCAGCACCGTCGTAGCGGACGAGGCGGGCCCCAGCACGCTGCGCGAACTCAAGGAACAGCTGCAGAGCGCGGTGGACGTACTGACTGCCGAATACAAGCTGTTTCGTCAGCAGATCAGGGTACGCACCGAGACGGAGACTGACGACTTCATCGTCTTTAGGCGGCCTGACCAGACCGCAAACGGGACCGCAGGTGATCATTCCTGGGCAACAGCAGCCCGCAACCACCCAGCGTGGAAGCAGATCGGTGACGCCCCCGGCGCCGAGGCCATGCGCGCTGCCGCCGTGGCCCTCGTCGCCGAGATCGCTCCGCAGGCCGTCCGGGACGAGGCCCTTCTAAGCGAAGACCCCTGGCGACCCGTCGACTTCGCCGAGCGGATGACCGCCGGGGTGGGCTGGCTATTGTCGAAGGTTCTCAACCCGGAGAAACTGGCCCTGTCTCCGGCCGAGGCCGCCCTCCTGGTCACCGTGCCCTACCTCTACGTGACGTGTGCGAACCGCGCCGCGGTACAGGCACTGGACGCTCAACCCACGAACCTCGACCACGTGCCCTGTTCAAGCCCCACACGGGCGAACTACGAGCAGTTCTTCAACAACCAACAGCGGCTGGTGCGCCGGGCCGTGCTCGCGGCCCAATCGCCCGACGAAGATGATCGTGCGGCCGACATCGCATGGTGGCTGTTCCGCCGCTGGTTGGCCAGAAAGCCCGGGGGAGCACAGGAGAGAATCCTGGACAGCCTACTCGACCCCGTAGAGAGACTACTGGAGGACATTCCGGACGAGGCCGACCGCAAGTTGGTCGCTGAAATGTTCGAGCAGAACACCTTGCCGGTGTTGCTGCGCTCGCTGCGCACCTCGTTCGATTCGACCGTCATCCGCCCAAAACGCCAGCTGGCAGGCGGTGCCGAGGCTGAGCAGCACATCCGGGAGCAACTACTGGTTGTCCTGCTGACGGTAGCGCACCACGTGGCCATCGATCCGGTCCTGCTGTCGGACGTCGTCGTGGAGCACCTTGGCATCAGCTACTCCGTAGACATAGAGCAACTCCACCGGACCATTCAGACGGCCCGCTGGGACCAGCACGGCCGTACCCGCGTCCTCAATGCTGCCTGTCACCATCCGGCGATAGGCCTGGCTCTGCGGCAGCAGGCAGCCGCCCTGGACGCCCTGTTCGGCGCGGTCGATGTCCAAGCCAGCAGTGAACCTCAGCTGGAGCCATTGCAGGATCTACCAGCGCACGCCACTGCCGACCAGGTGCGGCCGGCCGTCGATGCCGGAGGGAAGCCCGCGTACGAGTCGACGGACCTGCGTTTCCGTCTCGCCGACGACCGCATCCAACAACTCCTCATGGGCGAGCAGTTGTACGGAGATCCGTCCCTGGCTATCCGGGAGCTATACCAGAACGCTCTAGACGCCTGCCGCTACCGGGGAGCACGCACGCAATACCTGCGGCTGCGGCACCCTGAACTCGCGCCTTGGTCGGGGCGCATCACATTCAAACAGGACGTAGACGAGCGCGGCCGGGCCTACATCGAGTGCACCGACAACGGCATTGGCATGGGGGAACGTGAACTTCGCGAAGTCTTCTCCCACGCCGGTATGAGCTTCGCCGACCTCCCCGAGTACCTCGATGAGCGAGCTGAGTGGCGTGAGGCAAATATCGAACTGCACCCCAACAGCCGCTTTGGCATCGGCGTACTCAGTTACTTCATGATCGCCGATGACGTTTCGGTGACCACATGCCGCTTGGACCGCGAAGGTCACCCGGGACAGCGCCTGCGGGTAGACATCGCCGGACCGGGATCCCTCTTCTACATTCGGGACCTTGGGCGGGGGTTCGAGGCGGGCACCACTGTACGTTTGTATCTCCGCGCATCCGCCAAAGCGCCCTCTTGCACTGATCTGTTGCGACGATTGCTGTGGATCTCCGAGTATTCGGTAGTCGCACAGGACGCAGAAACCCGCTTCGAGTGGGAGCCGGACGTGTTGTCACCCGTGGCGCCACTAGGCCCCGGTGATCCGCATAGTCCGGGTATGGTGCGCGCAACCGAGGTCGTGGTCCATGCCACGACCCGTCAGGATGTGTGGTGGACAACCACCCTTGGCGGCGTCCTCGCAGATGGAGTGTGGATCGGCGTTCCGCTGTTCGGAGCCGTGGTCAACCTCACCGGTACGCATGTGCCACAGCTGACCGTCGACCGCAGGAGCACGCTCTCCTACGACAAGGTTCATGTCATGCAGCGGCTGCGCGAGGAGATCCCAACGTTGCTGCGAGAGGGAGCCGAGGTCTTCGACCACGCTTGGCTGTCGGCACTGGTGGCCTACCACCCGGCGCTGGCGGACGAGGTAGCGGAGGCCGCGGTGGCCTGTCGGTACGCCCCTTGGGTGGTTGCCGGGCAGGAGTTGGATATCGCCTCGGCAGGTTGCTTCTCGATGGACGCACAGATATTGGGTGGGGATGCTTGGTTGGACACGCCCCTCGCGAGGTTCCCGGGACAACTCGTCACATGGCGAGTCAAGGTCTGGGTAGCGGCTGGAGCGTTTCCTGGTGTGACGCTCACAGATCCCGAGTCGGTGCCACGCGCACGACCCACGGACATCGGTCTGTTCGTCGATTCGGGATTTAACGAGGGCCCGGGGAGCAGGTTCAGCGCGGATGGGCGCTACCCGGACGACTGGCATGATGACGAAATTCCAGTGAACCTGGGGCACGTGCTGCAGTTCGCATACCTGGTGCAGTTCAGTCCGCAAGAGGTGGCAAACAGGCTCGTGCAGCTCGGCTTACGGCTTCAGGATGGTGTGGTCCTTCCCGAGACCGTCATGGCTGACGACCTGCTCATTCTCAGTCGTGATCTCGATCGGGAACCGCCGTGGCTGGACGGAACCGATCCGGTCCCGTTGGGACATGTGCTCGCGGTAGCTGAGCGAACAAAGCGTCGTCCCGCGGAGGTGATCGCCAGGCTCGCAGAACTCGGGCTGCGGCTCGTCGAAGGAGCGGTGTTGCCCGAGGCCGTTGAACCGGGGTATGTGGAGATCCTCTCCATAAGAGATCGCCCAGGGCAGCGCGCGTGGCTGGATGGAACCGATCCGGTCCCGTTGGGACATGTGCTCGCGGTAGCTCAGCGAACAAAGCGTCGTCCCGCGGAGGTGATCGCCAGGCTCGCAGAACTCGGGCTGCACCTACATGGCGAAGCCGTGCCGCCAGCGATCGTGGAGCCAGACGACCTGATCATCTTGAAGCAAGGCCTCCGTCCAGACAGGCCGTGGTGGGATATCAGGACGCCAGTGCCGTCGGCGCACGTTCTCCTGGCCGCCCACGTGGTGGGGCGGTCTCCTGAGGATGTGGCGGCCAGGCTAGTGCAGCTCGGTCTGCGCCTAAATGAGGGGGCTGCGTCGCCCGCCGCCTTGGAACCTAGAGACCTCATCTTGCTCAACGCGGGCACCGAGCATCAGAGATCATGGTTGAACTTCGCAAGGCCAGTTCCGTTGGGGCATGTACTGGCGGTGGCCGAGCAAACAGAACTTCGTCCCGCGGAGGTAGCGGTCAGGCTTGAGAAACTCGGGCTGCACCTTCCAGAAGCCGCTGTGCTGCCCGAGACCGTTGAGTTCGACGATCTCCTCATACTCAGCAGAAGGCACAATAGGAATACTCCCTGGCTGGATGTGGCCTGCCCGGTTCCGTTGGGGCATGTAGTTGCGGTCGCCACGCGAATCAAGTGGCGTCCCGCGGAAGTAGTGGCCAGGCTTGCGCAGTTCGGGCTGCGTCTTGCGGAGGGGATCGTGCTGCCCGAGACAGTCGGACCTGATGATCCGGCCATTCTCAGCGTCGACCTCGATCGGGAACAGCCATGGCTGGACGAGACGACACCAGTACTACTGAGTCATGTATTGCGCGCGGCCGACCGATTGGGGCGTCGCCCTGCGGAAGTGGCAGCCCGACTCATGGCATTTGGATTGCGCGTTGCAGACGGACCGCCCCAGCTTGAGAAAATCGAGCTTGAGGATCTCCGGATGTTCAGTGACCGCAAAGGAGTGAACGAATGGCTGGACAAGAAGGCGCCGGTCGAGCTGTGCCATGTCTTCCAGAGTTCCGTTTCTAGCGGAAGCCCTTTGCCGAAAGTCGCACGTCGTTTCCGCGAACTCGGATTCACTTTGACCGACGACGTGATCTACAGCCACG
>NZ_JAWOAI010000613.1:0-5205 GCF_033194735.1 Streptomyces sp. W16 | reverse complement strand
GGCCGGCCCGCACGCGGTGGGTACGACCGGTGGTGCCGCCCCGGCGCCGCCGGCCGCCCCCTCGACTACCGCACCGGCCCGCCTCCCGGACCCCGGGCCGTACTACTTCCTCACCGAGGCAGCCGGGTACCCCGCTCAGGCACCGGAGCTCCCCGGCTTCGGGCACCTCGGGCTGCCGCCCCTGCCCGAGGCGATGTCACCGACAGCGACGACCGCGCCGTACTACTTCGTCCGGGAACCCGACGTGTCCGGCGCGCCGTTGGGACTGCCGCTCGACCAACACCCGGCCTTCGACGTGCAGGCGGTGCGCCGGGACTTCCCGATCCTGTCCGAACTGGTCAACGGCCGTCCGCTGATCTGGCTCGACAACGCCGCGACCACGCAGAAGCCGCAGGCGGTGATCGACCGGCTGGTCGAGTTCTACTCCCGGGAGAACTCCAACATCCACCGGGCGGCGCACGAGCTGGCCGCCCGGGCGACGGACGCCTACGAGGGCGCCAGAAAGACCGTCGCCAGGTTCATCGGGGCGGGCTCCGCCGAGGAGATCGTGTTCGTCCGGGGCACCACCGAGGCGATCAACCTCGTCGCCAAGGCATGGGGTCCGGCGCACATCGGCGCGGGCGACGAGATCGTGCTCTCGCATCTGGAGCACCACGCCAACATCGTGCCCTGGCAGATGCTGGCGGAACAGACCGGCGCGGTGATCAAGGTGATCCCGGTCGACGACAGCGGCCAGTTGCTGCTCGACCGGTACACCGCTCTTCTGTCGGAGCGGACCAAGCTGGTCGCGGTCACCCAGATGTCCAACGCGCTCGGCACCGTCGTACCGGTCGAGCAGATCATCGAGATCGGGCACCGGGCCGGGGCACGCGTCCTGGTCGACGCGGCGCAGTCCGTCCCGCACCTGCCGATCGACGTCAGGGCGCTGGACGCCGACTTCCTGGTCTTCTCCGGGCACAAGCTGTTCGGACCGACCGGGATCGGCGTGCTCTACGCCAAACGGGAGGTCCTTGAGGACATGCCTCCGTGGGAAGGCGGCGGCAACATGATCACCGACGTCACCTTCGAGAAGTCCAGCTACCAGCCGCCGCCCGGCCGCTTCGAGGCCGGCACCGGCAACATCGCCGACGCGGTGGGGCTGGCCGCGGCCATCGACTACGTCGAGCGCATCGGCCTGCCGAACATCGCCGCCTACGAACACACCCTGGTCGAGCACGCCACCGAAGGCCTGCGGTGCGTGCCCGGGCTGCGGCTGGTCGGCACGGCTCCGAACAAGGCGAGCATCGTGTCGTTCGTCCTGGACGGCTACGAGCCGGCCGAGGTGGGCACCGCGCTCAACGAGGAAGGCATCGCGGTCCGTTCGGGCCACCACTGCGCACAGCCGATCCTGCGCCGCTACGGCCTGGAGGCCACCGTCCGGCCGTCGTTCGCCTTCTACAACACGCACGGGGAGGTGGACACGCTCATTGCGGCGGTCCACCGGCTTGCGGACCGCAGAGGCGGGCGCCGCTAGTTCGGACGGCCACCGGAACCGGTACGACGGAGACCTGCCCGCCGGCCTCCGTCGTACCGGCACGAGGCCACGGGGTCGCCGGTTGCCATCACGCGGCCTCCAACTGCGCGGGCCGCCACCCGAGTTCGGGTGCGACCAGGTGGAGTACGTCATACAGGATCTGCTCGTACTCCTCCCGCCGGAACTCGTACGGCAGCTCAAGACGCAGCTCCGATACCGCCGACACCACCGGGTCCGCCGCGAGCTGCTCCAGGATCTGCTCCGCCGTGCCGGCCACGTCCGGTGCGAACAGGGTCCGCCTCGGGCCCTGCGGGGCCAGGGTGCGGGCATGCCGGCTCGCGGCGTACTCCCGGTACCGGGTACGGGTGGCCCGGTCCGCGCTGTCGAACGGCACGATGACTCGGCCCACCGCGATCCGGGCGGTCGACTGGACCCGCCGGTACTCGGCGAGGAGGTTCGACTGGGCCGTGGTGAAGTCGTCGGTGTGCTCGCCGGTGACGATGTTCCCGGACAGCAGGTTGAGGCCGCTCTCACCGGCCCAGCGGGCCGAGCGCAGGCTTCCGCCGCCGTACCAAATGCGGTTCACCAGACCGGGGTTGTGCGGTTGCAGGCGTGGTCGCTGGGTGTTGCCCGGTGACTCGATCACCGTGTCCGGGCCGCCGAGGTAGTCGCCGCGCAGATTGTCGACGACGCGGGCGACCCTGCCGTACGACAGGTCGAAGGCGCGCCAGTCGCCGTCGTACACCAGGTCGCCGAGGAGTTCGGCGTGCGGCATGCCCGTGCTGAAGCCGACCTGGAGCCGGCCGCGCGACAGCACGTCGGCCAGCGCCAGGTCCTCGGCCAGCCGGAACGGGCTCTCGTAGCCGATGGGGATGACCGCGGTCCCCAGCTCGACGCGCTCGGTGCGCTGGCCGGCCGCGGCGAGGAACACCGCGGCCGAGCCGACGCCGTGTTCGAGGTGGCGTTGCCGGATCCAGGCGCCGTCGTAGCCCAACCGCTCGCCGTACTCGAAGAGTTGGAGGGTCTCCTCCAGGCCGGTGTACGGGTCGTCGTCGGCGAAGTTGCCCGGGGTGAGAAAGGCGAGAGAGGTGATCGTCATGCGCTCCGCGTCCTCAGATCGTGGTCGGCCCGGCGGCCCGGAATCGCCGCGAGCAGCTCGCGGGTGTACTCGTGGCGGGGGTGCGTGAACAGGTCGTCGGGGGTGCCTGTTTCGACGACGCGGCCCGCCCGCATGACGGCGACCTCGTGCGCGATCTGCCGTACGACGGCCAGGTCGTGCGAGATGAACAGGTACGCCACTCCGGTGTCGGCCTGCAACTCGGCCAGCAGGTCGAGGACTTGGGCCTGCACGGAGACGTCGAGCGCGGACACCGGCTCGTCGCACACCACCAGGTCGGGGGAGAGGGCGAGGGCCCGTGCAATCGCGACGCGCTGCCGCTGCCCGCCGGAGAGTTCCGCCGGGCGGCGGTCCAGGGTGGCGGCGGGCAGGGCGACCCGGTCGAGGAGTTCCCGGGCCCGGTCCAGCCGGGAAGCGCGGTCGCCCACCTTGAAGGCACGCAGCGGTTCGGTGATCACCTCGCCGACGGAGAACCTCGGGTCCAGCGAGGCGTACGGGTTCTGGTAGACGAGCTGGGCGCGTCGGCGCAGCTGCCTGGCCTGTGCGCCCCGGGCGGTGGTGACGTCGGTGCCGTCGAACAGGATGTGTCCGGCGCTCGCGTCGGTGAGACGGAGCACCAGGCGGGCGGTGGTGGACTTGCCCGAGCCGGATTCACCCACCAGGGCCAGGGTCCGACCGCGGTGGAGGGTGAGGCTCACGTCGTCGACGGCGCGCAGCGTCCGGGACTCGCCGCCCGCGCGGGGCAGCCTGAACTCCTTGACCGCGTTGCGGAGTTCGACCAGCGGTGCCGCGTCGGCGGCCGGGGGCGCGGTGACCCCGGCGCGGGGGACGGCGGTCGTCAGGCTCGGCGCGCTGGCCAACAGCCTTCGGGTGTACTTGTGTTGGGGGTCGGAGAGGACCTCACGAGTCGCACCGGCCTCGACCACTCGCCCCTGGGACATGACGACGAGGCGCTGTGCCCGGTCGGCGGCCACTCCGAGATCATGGGTCACCAACAGGATCGCGGTGCCCAACTCCTCGGTGAGGCCCTGGAGATGGTCGAGGATGACGCGTTGCACGGTGACGTCGAGCGCGCTGGTCGGCTCGTCGGCCACGATCAGTCTCGGCCGTGCGGCGATCGCGATCGCGATCAGGGCGCGCTGCCGCATGCCGCCGGAGAGTTCGTGCGGGTACTGCCGGGCACGGGTGGCCGCGTCCGGCAGTCCGGCCCGGTGCAGGACGTCGATCGCCTCCGACGGCGCGGAGCGGCGGGTCGCAAGACCGTGGATGCGCAGCACCTCGGCGACCTGCTCACCGATGCGTTTGACCGGATTGAGGGACACCGACGGATCCTGGGGCACCAGGCCGATCTGCGCGCCGCGCACAGTGCGCAGCTCCGCCTCGCTGAGCGAGGTGAGGTCGTGCCGGCCGAAGCGGATCGTGCCCGCGTCGATCGTGGCGTTGGCCGCCAGGAGCCGGGTGATCGCATGCGCGGTGGTGCTCTTGCCGGACCCGGACTCGCCGACCACCGCGGTCACTTCGCCCGGCCGTACGTCGAGATCGACGTCCCGCACGGCCCGTACGGTGCCGCCGCGGGTGCGGTACGACACGGACAGGCCGCGTATTGCCAGCGCGGCGTCCTGGCCGGGGTCCGGGTCGGTGCTCGGTGTGGTGCTCAAGTCCTCATCCGTTCCAGGTGTGTTCGGCTTCCGATCGCTCATGACTGCCGGGACCATTCGCCGTCCAGCGCGCGTGCGATGCGGTTGGTGGCCAGCACGGTCGCCGCGATCGCGAGCCCGGGCAGCGCCGTCAACCACCAGGCGTTGGCAAGGTAGTTGCGGCCGTCGGAGATCAACGTGCCCCACTCCGGGGCCGGTGGCGGGGCGCCGTAGCCGAGGAAGCTCAGGGCCGACACGGCGAGGATCGAGGAGCCGAAGTCGAGGGTGGCCAGGACGATCACCGGGCCCGCCGCGTTGGGCAGCACATGCCGGCCCAGCACCGAGTACCAGCGGGCCCCGCACGACCGCGAAGCCTCTACGAAGACCGCCTGCCGTACCCGCAGCACCTCCGCCCGGGTCACCCGCGCGAAGCTCGCCACGCTGGCGATGCCGACCGCGACCGCCACCTTGACCGTGCCGTAGCCGAGCGCGGTGACCAGGGCCAGGGACAGGAACAGCGCCGGGATCGACAGGAGCACGTCGACGAAGCGCATCAGCACGTCGTCGATCCAGCGGCCCACGAACCCGGCGACCAGACCGATGAGACTGCCGACCACGAAGGCGACCGCCACCGCGATGAGGGTTGCCTTCAGGGAGAGTTGGGCACCGTGGATCACCCGGGAGAATACGTCGCGGCCCAGCTCGTCCGTGCCGAACCAGTGTGCGCCGCTCGGGCCCCGGAAGTTCTGTGACGGCACCCCCGTCAGCGGGTCCCGGGAGGTGAACAGGCCGGGCCGGAACGAGGCCAGCACCACCAGGACCAGGACGAGGACCGACAGCAGCAGACCGGGACGGCGCGCCAGGAAGCGCCGGACCCGCCGCACGTCGACGTGGCGTCCCGGCCCGGGGCCGGACCCCGGCTCGACCGGCCGCGCGAG
>NZ_JAWOAI010000612.1:0-5213 GCF_033194735.1 Streptomyces sp. W16 | reverse complement strand
GCCGTTGCAGCAGCGTGGGACCGAAGGCCACGGCGGCGAAGTCGGTGTCCGGCGCGACCCGGCTGGTCGGCACCGCCCGGGGCGGATCCTGCAGGTGGGCGCCGGAGACCGGCTTGACCACCAGGTCAGGGAAGCGCCGCGAGAACTCACGGGCGGCCTGCGGGAACGTGGTGATCAGCGTGGCGGGCACCGGCAGTCCGCTGCGCTGGGCCAGCCGCAGCTGCCAGGGCTTGTGCCGGGCGCGGCGCGCCGCGTCGGGGTGGTTCATCCAGCGGGCGCCGGAGCCGCGCAGCATGCCGTAGAGCGCCTGTGAGGCCTCCTCGGTGAGCCACGCGGAGGGCTGGGGTGCGCGGGTCGCCGGGGTGCCGGGTCTGCGCACCCAGATGGAGCGCAGTCCGCTCACGCTCACCAGCCGTCCCCCGGCCGCGAGATGGCCGCGGAAGGCTCCGTGGACGTACTCGCCGGAGAGCGCGACCCCGCCGGT
Source organism: Streptomyces sp. W16 (assembly GCF_033194735.1). Taxonomy (NCBI): domain Bacteria; kingdom Bacillati; phylum Actinomycetota; class Actinomycetes; order Kitasatosporales; family Streptomycetaceae; genus Streptomyces; species Streptomyces sp. W16. Next base: position 4,729 of record NZ_JAWOAI010000612.1, on the reverse strand, counting down.
GAGGTCGGCGGGATCGATCCGGACCACGGGGACGCCGGACGCGTGCAGGTGCACCATCACCAGGTCCGCGGTGACGTCCTCTTCGCAGGTAAGGACCAACACGGTCATTTTCGTCGTTCCGCGTTCAGTCGTCGAAGTGAGTCTTCGATCCCGCGGTGGACGTCGTGGTCCCCAGTTCCCTCAGCAGAGCGAGATCGTGGGCGGCCACCCGTCCGTCGGCGAGCACGTTCAACTGCAGTCCGGAGTCGTAGCTGTACGGAGTGGTGAGCTCCAACTGTGCTGCCGGGCGAGCGTAGTTGAGCGCGAACGGTTGCATCGTCTCTCCCTCGTCGGTACTGCCTCGTGCAAGCGGTGGCCACCCTGCGAGGTCGCTTGGCCCGCTGACTTCCGTCTGCTTCCAGAGACTTATACGAATCGAACGAGTGAATGGTTTCCTTACGCTGCGTAATCAAAGGAAGGGAGGCGGGGCGCTCGCCGGGTTCAGCGGAGGTCGCCCGGCTGCCCCTCCTCCTGCTCGCCGAGGGACTTGCGCATCGTGCGCAGGGCGAGGAGAAGTACGGCGATGTCGTCCAGGTACACGGGATCGGGCATCAGGTCGGTCGGTAGTACGAAGTAGAGGACGGCGCCCCAGAAAACCCATTTGGGGCCGGTCGGAAGGCCTGCACGCCGCAGTCCGCGCCGCATACGGACGAGCCGCACCAGCACTCCGACGGCCACGGCGAGCAGCGCCACCGCGAGCACCACGGCGACGACGATCACGGTTGTGGTCGAATCCACGGGCTCCCCTTTTCCGGTCCGGCCGCACGGCATGTGCCCTATCCGGATGCCCGGTTAAGGCCCCGGTATTGCCGAAGAGGGGAACATCACACCCGAACGCCCGGAACGGTCTTGACAGCCAACTGTGCCTGGTCGGGCACTGGTACGTTTTCACCGTGAGCGCGACCAGCGGGACCGGAACCCACGTACGGATCGGCCTCGACACCCCACCACGCGTCGCGAGCCTCGGCGTCGGTGTGCACGGCACCGTGAGCCCGCGTGACGTGTTCCGGCTGCCCGACCTCTGGCAGCTGCATCTCTACCGGTACGAGGCGGAGTTGACCGTCGACGGGGTGCCGCACCGGATCAGGCCCGGCCATGTGAGCCTGGTGCCGCCCGGCGCGCTGGTGCGCTTCCACTACCGGGGCCGCTCCGAGCACCTCTTCGCCCACCTGGAACTCCCCTCCGCCGGCGAGCGGTTGACCGTTCCCGTGATGCAGGACGCAGGCACGCAGACGCCCGTGCTCACCGACCTGATGCTGCGCGCCGTCGCCGCGGCGCCGCGCAACTCCGCGCGTGCCGCGGCCGAGTTGTGGACCGTGCTGTGGCGTGTGGTCGACCTCGCGATGCCGGCCGCCGGTGACGCCGCCGGACCCCACCCCGCGCTCGCCCTCGCCGTCGCACACATCGAATCGCACCTGGCGGCACCTTTGACGGTGCCCGAGGTGGCGCGCGCGGCCGGCGTCTCGCACAACCACCTCATCCGGCTGTTCCGCGGCGAGATCGGCACCACGGTCGTCGCCTACATCCGGCACCGCCGCCTGGAACACGCACGGCACCTGCTGCGGGAGTCGACGCTGTCCGTCCCGGCGATCGCGGCGGCCGTCGGCATCGGCGATCTGCAGGCCTTCAACAAGGCGTGCCGACGCGAACTGGGCGCCTCGCCCAGGGCGGTTCGTGCCGGCACCGGGTGAATCCGTCCCGCACCGTGCGGATCAGTCCCGGCCCGTACCCCGGTACAGGTCCAACTCCCCGTCCAGCTGCACCGCCAGGACCGTCGCCCGCTCGTCCACATCGGCCGCCCGCGGGGCGTCGATCCACGTCACGCCCGGAACCTCGCCGAGCCCGCCGATCACGTCGTGGCCGAGTCCGGCGCCGGTGCCGAGCACCGTGACCCGCTTGACGGGTGTACGCAGGCCGCGCACCGACACCGACTCGCGCGGCGGATCGAAGCACACCAGGTACAGCGTGCGGCGATCGGCGGACAGGGTGCTCGGCCCGTAGTGGTGCCCGGCGGGCAGACCGGCCACCGTGCCGTACACCGCCTCGGAGTGCCGGGCGATCCACGCGCCGAGCCCCTCAAGCCGCTCCACCTGCGCGGGCGGGATCGTCCCGTCCTCCCTCGGGCCCACGTCGAGCAGCAGATTGCCGCCCATCCCGATGGTCTCCGTGAAGTAGCGCACCAGCTGCCGCACCGACTTGTGATGCTCGTCCCGGTGCTGGAAACCCCACGAGTCGTTGACCGTCAGACACAACTCCCAAGGCCCGTCCGGGGCTTGCAACGGCACCCCCTGCTCGGGCGTCGCGTAGTCACCGTGGCTCAGCATCCGGGCGTTGAGGACGGTGTCGGGATTCCCGGCGAGGATCAGCCCGGCCAACTCCCGCATGCCCCACTGCTCTTCGGCGCGCTCCCACTCGCCGTCGAACCACAGCAGGTCGGGCCGGAAGCGGTCGACCAACTCGCCGACCTGGCCGTCGCGGTAGGCGAGATAACGCGCCCAGGCGGCCGGATCCTCCTCGCCGGGCCGCGCGGAGGCGTACGGGTTGGCGCGTATCTCCTCGTCCGGCGGTCGCGGGTGCACCGTAGTGGCGTAGTCGGGGTGGTTCCAGTCGGAGTGGGAGTAGTAGAGCCCGACCTTGAGGCCCTCCTCGCGCAGCGCGTCGGCACAGGGTCCGATCAGATCGCGGCCGGCCGGGGTGCGCCGGACCACGTTCAGGTCGCCGTGCGCCGAGTCCCACAGGGCGACACCGTCGTGGTGCCGGGCGGTCAGCACCGCGTACCGGGCACCCGCCCGTGCGAACAGCCGCGCCCAGTCCCGGGGTTCGTAGCGCGCGGCGGTGAAACCGTCCAGCTGGCGCATGTATTGCTCGTGCGGGACCTGACCCGTGTAGAACGACCAGGACTCCGGCACACCGTCGACGGCGTAGATCCCGTAGTGGACGAAGATGCCCAACTTGGCATCGCGGAACCAGGGTTGCATCGGCATACCGCCAAGCTAGGCCGCGAGACGGCGGGGCGCGTGGGCGGTGATCACCACTGGTGGTCCATTCTCACCACCGCCGCCGCGCCGCACTTGCTGCTCGCGTGCCTGAGGGGCCGGAAGTCGGCGGAAGCCGGAAGCCGACCGGCTACCGCTCCTCAGCCGACCGGCCGCCGTCCCGCGACGGATCGACACGGTCCCCGTCGGCCGGAGGCGCGGGGCGCAGCGCCTTTGTCGCGTCCCGCAACCGGCCGAAGGTCCGCTGGAACGGCGACACCGCCGACGGGGGAGGCTCGCCGAGCACGGCGGTGCCGGAGGACTCGCGCAGCGCGGCCAGCGCCTCGTTGGCGCGGTCGGCGGACTCCCGGTACAGGTCGCGGGACTTCGTCATCGCTTCGAGCGCCTCGGCGTACATGGCCACGAGCCTGCGCTCCCGGGCCAGTTCCTCCTCCAGCGTCATCAGGCCCCACTGCTCGCGCAGTGCGGTGACGGCCTCGGCGCCGCCCTCCGGCAGGGGACGCGCGGAGGCGGCGTAACGGCACAGCACGTCCACGAGTTCGGTGGGCTCGGAGCCGTCGAGGAAGACGCTGCGCACGGAGAAGTCCCGCACGTCGTAGCCGGGGGCGGCCGGGTTGGTGGGCAGCACCACGGCCCCGCCGCGCGGCACCTGGAAGTCGAACTCGCGCAGCAACGCCCAGTTGACGGACCGTAGTTGGTCGGGCGTGGCCCGGTGCTCCACCACGCAGTGCCGCAGACTCGCCGGCAGCAGCCGGGCCAGCGGCAGCCGGCCGCGCGCGTCCGGGGTCATCGCCTCGTGCACGACGACGTGCACGCTCCAGCCGTCCTGCGCACAGCTCCGGAACAGCCGCCGCAGCTCCTTCTCGTCGGACGGCAGCGGATTGACTTCCCCGAAGCGCAGCCCCGGGACCGGTGCGTGGTCCCAGCCGGTGTCCGCGTCCTCGGGCCAGAACACGGTCGCGGGAGAGGGCCACCGCGGATCCCAGACCTGCTCGGCCTCCGCGACCAGGATCCATTCCCGCCCGTCGGCCGAAGCCGGGGCGGCGGCGGGCGAGCCCGGCTCCACAGGCGCCGGAAGCGTCAGCCGCGCCCGCACGGTCACCGTTCCCTCGACCCGCCAACGAGCCTCGAAGACATGCTCCCGGGGGTCATGACCCTGATCCTCGTCCGGTTCCAGACGGTCGTCGATGACCTCGCGGTCCTTGAGTCGCTGCAACTGTCGCCGTACGACACCCGCCGTGTCCTCGGACCCGACGTGGCGGCCGCGAGCCAGCCACACCGTGTGGGGGATCGTGGGCGAAGCTGTGGAGGAGTTCGACATAGGCCAATCTGCGGGCGGGGGCGGGGCTGACCCACCAGTATCACCGTGGGAGATCTTGGCGGGTCAAGCGGGGGTCGGAGAGCGTCGTATGCCCGAAATTCCTGCGATACGGCGTGAGCATACGCGCGGGGTGTGATCGGTCCACTCCGGGTGGCGGGGTTTCACGCGTGCCTTTGACATGGCCCGGTCCCCAGAATGGTGGCGCGGACGGGACCCGCCCACCATCCGCTCGGGGTGGGTCCCTTCCGTGTGCCCCCGCGCACCTCACCTTCGGCGGCGGTCCGGCCGGGACGGCACACCCGCCTCGGCCGGCGGCGCGCTGAATCCGGCCGGTACCGAGCGCGCGCTCGACGGGGGCGGTGCCTGCAGGGGG
>NZ_JAWOAI010000611.1:0-5234 GCF_033194735.1 Streptomyces sp. W16 | reverse complement strand
ACCCCGCACGCACCGGCCGGCGCGCGCGGCCGGCTGCTGCTGATCGAGGACGTCGGCGAACAGGCGTACCGCATCGACCGGATGCTCACCCAACTCCTGCGCAGCGGCTGGCTGGACGGTGTCGCGGGCATCGCGCTCGGCTCGTGGTCCGGCTGCGGACCGTACGAGAAACTGCGCCCGGTGCTCGCCGACCGGCTGGGCGGGCTCGGTGTGCCCGTCGTCGAGGAGTTCGGGTTCGGGCACTGCGAAGGGGCGCTCACGATACCCCTCGGGGTGGCGGCCGAACTGGACGCGGACACAGGCACGTTGACGCTGGACGAGCCCGCGCTGCGGTAGCCGACCGCCCGCCTGGCGTACCGCTCCCAGCAAACTCCCTTTGTTCTCCGTCGGGTTGTCCTCAGTGTGGAGGTCTCTGTGTCCTGTCGTGTGCCCGGAATCCGCGCCGCGCTGGCTCTCGCGTTCACCGCACCGCTCACTCTCACGGCACCGCTCACCCTCGCCGGCCATGCCACCGCCGAGGGCCAATACACCGTCACCGCGCTGAAGTTCACCGTCCCCGCGGGTGGCCGTGACTGCACTGTCGACGCCGACCTGTACCGGCCCGCGGGCGTGGACCGCGCCCACCCGGCGCCCGCCGTGCTGGCCACAAACGGCTTCGGGGGCAGCAAGTCGGACGGTTCGACGGACGCCATCGGCAAGGTCTTCGCGCGGCGCGGCTATGTCGGGCTCGTCTACTCCGGGCTGGGCTTCGGGAAGTCGGGGTGTCTCATTTCGCTCGACGACCCGGACATCGACGGAACGGCCGCGTCGGGACTGGTCGACTTCCTCGCGGGCACGCTTGCCGCGGACGACGGGACCAGGGCGGACTTCGTGACACTCGACGCGAAGGGGGACCCCCGGGTCGGGATGATCGGCGGATCGTACGGCGGCGCGATCCAGTTGGCGACGGCGGCTGTGGACCACCGGGTCGACGCGCTCGTCCCCCTGATCACCTGGAACGACCTGGCGTACTCCCTCGACCCCAACAACGCGGTCGGCAAAGGCAGTCGGACCGTGCCCGGCGCCTTCAAGTGGCAGTGGACCAACAGCTTCTACCTCACTGGCGAGACCCAGCCGCTGACCGTACCGAGCCTCGACCCGACCCGGATCAACTCCCTCACCTGTCTGCACTTCGTCACCGGGGCCTGCGCCATGTTCCGCACCCTGAACTCCGGGAGCCACCCGGCCAAGGCGACGCCCGGCCTGCTCGCGTACATGCACAGCGTCTCGCCAGTCTCGTATCTCAACCGGGTCAAGGCACCGACGCTCCTCGTCCAGGGCCAGGCCGACACCCTGTTCAACCTCAACGAGGCGACGGCGACGTACAAGACGCTGAAGGCCCAGGGGACGACGGCGAAGATGATCTGGCAGTCGTGGGGGCACAGCGGAGGGACGGCGGCCGGTGAACTCGACCTCAACCAGGGCGACTTGGCAGCGAGCTATGTCGGCAGGCGGATCGTGGCCTGGTTCGACCGCTATCTGCGCGAGCGGAAGGGCGTGGACACCGGACCGGCCTTCGCGTACTACCGCGACTGGGTCACGGACTCGGTCGGCACCTACGCCACGACCGACCAACTCCCCGCGCAGGCCGAGAAGTTGTATCTCTCCGGTGACGGCAAGCTGGTGGACGACCGGGCGAAGGTGGCGCGCGGCAGCCGTGACTACGCCAACCGCCTCGTCCCCACGAGCCATTCGGAGAACTCGCTGACCGGCATGACCGGCCTGCCGGACCCGGCACCGTACGACACACCCGGCACCTGCCTCGGCTGGACCGGCGCACCCCTGACCCGCGCGACGGATGTCGTGGGCGCCCCGAAGGCGACCCTCAAGGTCGTCTCCCCGGCCGCGCGGCGCGTGCAGAACTCCGGCGACGCCGCCGACAAGCTCGTCCTCTTCGCCAAGCTCTACGACCTCGCCCCCGACGGCACCGGGACCCTGGTCCACCGCCTGGTCGCCCCGGTCCGGGTCCCGGACGTCACCAAGAGCTTCACGGTCACCCTGCCGGGGATCGTGCACCGGTTCGCCAAGGGGCACCGGCTGCGGTTCGTGATCGCGGCGAGCGACGACGCGTACACCGGGAACCGGGGGATCAAGCCGGTCACCGTGGTCAGCTCGCCGAAGGACACCGGGGTGCTGGAGTTGCCGGTCGTCGCGGACTGAGCCTCACCGTGCGTGATGGCCGATTCGGGCTCACCCTGGAGACATGAGCCCGAAGACCACCGAGAGCGGTGGGCGGACCGGCCGGCGGGAACGCCTGCTGACACCCGCCCGGATCACTGTTCTGCTGCTCGCCGTCCTGGCCCTCATCTTCATCTTCGAGAACACCCACGACACCAGGATCCGCCTGCTGATCCCCGAGGTCACCATGCCGCTGTGGATGGCACTGCTGGCCACGGCGATCATCGGCGCCCTGTGCGGGGCGTATTTCATGCGACGGCGCCGCCGACCCTGACTAGGGTGACGGGATGCCGCATTCCACATCCCGTTACCTCGCCCAGGGCCCCCGCGTAGGGATACGTCACTTCACCTACGAGGACGGCGCCGAGTTCACCGCGCGTGCCCGGGAGAGCAAGGACCTGCACCAGCCGTGGCTGTTCCCGCCGGCCAGTGGGGACGCCTACACCGCCTACGCGGGGCGGCTGATCCAGGATCCGGCCAAGGCCGGGTTCCTGGTGTGCGAGCTGGACGGCGGGGGCATCGCCGGGTTCATCAACATCAACAACATCGTCGAGGGCGGCTTCCAGTGCGGTGCGCTGGGATACGGCGCCTTCGCGCACGCGGCCGGGCGCGGGCTGATGCGCGAGGGGATGAACCTCGTGGTGGGGCACGCCTTCGGGCCGATGCGACTGCACCGGCTGGAGATCAACGCGCAGCCCGGCAACGCCGGGTCGATCGGTCTCGCCCGCAGCTGCGGGTTCCGGCTCGAAGGCTTCTCGCCGAACATGATCTACATCGACGGCGCGTGGCGGGACCACGAGCGCTGGGCGATCACCGCCGAGATGCGGACTTCCGGTTGACCTTCATCGTGTCCAGGTCCGTCACCGTCGACTTCAGCTCGCGGAAGCCGTAGCCGAGACTCTTCAAAGCGGTCTCGGCGCGGTCCTCCGCGAGCGCCGCCGCCATCTCGTCGCCGTCCGCCGCGTCCGACACCACCACATACCGCCACGAGAAGTGCTTGAGGGGCGACGGTTCGTAACTGAGCGAGCCCTCCTCGCTGAACCGCATGCTGAGCATCCCGTGCTCCGACGCCTCGCCCAGCAGCCGCTGCCGCGCCTCGTCCGTCAGCGCGTCCCAGGTGCCCCGGACGATCACCCGGTACGTGTGCTGCTCGCCCATCCGCGCTTCCACTCCTCGCTCCGTGCCGTCGGTCGCCCGACTCTACGTCGACGTGACCGGAGCGCACGCGGAATTTCCCGGCGCCCCCGCCTTTGCGGAATCCTGACCGGCGGCGCCCCTGGCCACCGCACCGGTTGCCGGGTTCCATGGTGATCGTGACGACGATCCGACGTGAGGTACTGACCCTGCCCACCGCCGAGTTGGGTCCGGACAACCCGCTGCCCCCACTGCGTCCGCTCGACGAGACACACCGTATCGACGACCGGGACCGCGAGGACCTGCCACGCGACATGGCCCGCCAGGTCGGCTACGAACCCCTCCGCAGCCTGCTCCCCACCCGCGTCCGCGACGGCTACGACAGAGACCGCGCACCCCGCGAGATCGACGCCCTCGTGATCGAGAACGACCGGCTGCGCGCCACCGTGCTCCCCGCCCTCGGCGGCCGGATCGCCTCTCTCGTCCACAAGCCCAGCGACCGTGAACTCCTGTACCGCAACCCGGTGTTGCAGCCCGCCAACTTCGCCCTCAACGGAGCCTGGTTCTCCGGCGGCATCGAATGGAACATCGGCGCCACCGGCCACACCACCCTCTCCTGCGCACCCCTGCACGCCGCCCGCGTCCCCGCCCCCGACGGCGGCGAGATGCTCCGCCTGTGGGAGTGGGAGCGGCTGCGCGACCTCCCGTTCCAGGTCGACCTGTGGTTGCCGGACGGCTCCGACTTCCTCCACGTCGGCGTCCGCATCCGCAATCCGCACGAGAGGCCCGCGCCCACCTACTGGTGGTCCAACATCGCGGTCCCGGAGGAACGCCGGGTCCTCGCACCGGCGTCGGAGGCCTGGCACTTCGGGTACGAGCGGCGGCTGCGCCGGGTGCCCGTGCCGTCGTACGACGGAGCGGACCGGACGTATCCTCTCAACAGCCCTTACGCCGCCGACTACTTCTACGAGATCCCGGACGGGCGGCGCCGCTGGATCGCCGCGCTCGACGCGGACGGGCACGGCCTGGTGCAGACGTCCACCGATGCGCTCCGGGGCCGCAAACTCTTCGTGTGGGGCACCGGCGGCGGTGGCCGCCGCTGGCAGGAGTGGCTCACCGAACCGGGCACGGGCGGCTACTGCGAGATCCAGGCGGGCCTGGCCCGCACCCAGTTGGAGCACCTGCGGCTCGACCCGGAGAGCGAGGTGTCCTGGCTGGAGGCGTACGGCCCGCTCGACGCCGAGGCGGAAGGGGAGTGGCCTGCCGCGGTGGACCGTGCCGAGGCCCGGCTCGAAACCGCGCTGCCCCGCGCCGACGTCGACGCCGCCTACGCCGCCTGGAAGCCGTACGCCGACACCGAACCCGGCGAGATCCTCGCCACCGGCTCCGGCTGGGGCGCCCTCGAAGTCCTGCGCACCGACTGGAAGTTGCCCGGCACCCCCTTCGACGAGTCCACGCTCGGCGCGGCCCAGGCGCCCTGGGCGGACCTGCTGCGCAGCGGTGTGCTCCCCGAGCCGCGCCGGGTCCGGCCGCCCGGCGAGACCCTCGTCGCCCCGCACTGGCGGGACATGCTGGAGACGGCACCCGCCACCCCGCTCACCGAGTACCACCTCGGCGTCGCCCAATGGCACGCGGGTGATCGGGCACAGGCGGTGCGCAGTTGGGAGCGGGCCCTCGAACTCGCCCCGTCCCTCTGGCCGTTGCTGCGCTGTCTGGCCGTGGCGGATCAGGAGGCCGGCAACTACGAGCGGGCCGCCGACCGGTACAACGAGGCCTTCGCCGACCTGTGCCACGAGCGGCGCGACGCCGGCGAGAGCTGGACCGCCGCGACGGCGGCGCTCGGCCGCGAGGCCGTCGAGGCGCTGCTGCGGGTACGGCGGGTG
>NZ_JAWOAI010000610.1:0-5239 GCF_033194735.1 Streptomyces sp. W16 | reverse complement strand
GGAGGCCTCGCCGGAGCCGTCCCGGCCCGGCTGGCCGTAGTCGTTGACGACCACGGCCGCACCGAGCCGGGCGAGTTCGAGCGCCTCGGCCCGGCCGAGCCCGCGTCCGGCACCGGTGACGATCGCGGCCAGGCCCTCAAGTGGCGACGGCATGCCCGGCCCTCAGATCTCGATGCAGGTACGCAGGGCCGTCCCCGAACGCATCTGGTCCAGGGCCTCGTTGATGTCGGCGAGCGGCACCCGGTGGGTGATCAGGCCCTCCAGGTCGACGCGGCCCGCCCGCCACAGGGCGATCGTGCGCTCGTAGGAACGCAGCACGTCGCCGCCGCCGTACATCGAGGGCAGGATGCGCTTCTCGTCGAAGAACAGCTCGAACATGCTGAGTTGGAGGAAGTCGTCGAGCGCGCCCGCGCCGACGACGACGAGGGTGCCGCCGCGCCGGGTGTTCTCGTAGGCGGTGCGGGCGGTGGCGGAGCGGCCGACGACCTCGAAGACGTAGTCGAAGCCCTCGCCGCCGGTGACCTCCTGCTTGGCGGCGGGCAGCTCGTCCGGTGAAACCGCCCTCGTGGCACCGAACTTGAGCGCGGCCTCGCGGCGCGAGGCGACCGGGTCGACGGCGACGATCTCGGCGGCGCCCTTGAGCCGGGCGCCCTGGATCGCGGAGATGCCGACGCCCCCGCAGCCGATCACGGCGACCGACGAACCGGCCTCCACATCGGCGGTGTTGAGGGCGGCGCCGAGTCCGGTGGTGACGCCGCAGCCGATGAGGGCCGCGATGTCGAAGGGCACGTCGTCGGGGATCGGCACGGCGCAGCCGGCGTCGACGACGACCTCCTCGGCGAAGGTGCCGGTGCCCGCGAAGCCGAAGACGTCCCCGCCGGGGCGCTTGAAGTTGGGGGTACCCGCGTTCATGAACCCGGCCAGACACAGCTGGGTCTGGCCGCGCTTGCAGGCGGCACACACACCGCAGGCCGGCAGCCAGCAGACCACGACCCGGTCGCCGGGCTTCAACTGGCCCACGCCCTCGCCGACTTCGAGGATCTCGCCGGCGCCCTCGTGCCCCGGGACGAAGGGCGCAGGCTGTGGCAGGACACCGGCCATCGCGGACAGGTCCGAGTGGCACAGCCCCGTGGCGCGCACCCGGATCCTGACCCGGCCGGGCCCGAAGCCCGTCGTCTCGACGTCGTCGAGGACTTCCAGTTTGTCCTGGCCTATCTCGTGCAGTACGGCTGCGCGCATGGTGCGGCTCCCCTCAACTCTGGTCAACTCTGGCCCGGCTCAGGCGTGTTCGACGATCGTGTCGGCGAGGACAGGTGCGTCGTCCCGCTCCACGGCGCTCACCGCGACCCGCACTTCGCTGTCGCCCTGCCGCCACATGCGGATGCGCAGCGTCTCGCCGGGGAAGACGACTCCGGCGAACCGTGTGTCGTAGGAGCGCACCCGGGTCACATCGCCGTCGAGCAGCGTGTCGACGACCGCCTTGAGCGTCATGCCGTAGGTGCACAGCCCGTGCAGGATGGGCCGGTCGAATCCGGCGAGCTTGGCGAACTCGGGGTCGGCGTGCAGCGGGTTCCAGTCGCCGGAGAGGCGGTAGAGGAGGGCCTGGTCCTCGCGGACGGCACGCTCAACCACCTTGTCGGGCGCCCCTGTTGGGGGTTCGAGGCGGGTGGAGGGGCCGCGGTCGCCGCCCCAGCCGCCTTCTCCCCGTACGAAGATCTGCGCGTCGTTGGTCCACAACGGGCCGTCGGCGGCGGCGACTTCGGTGCGCATGACGAGGACGGCCGCCTTGCCCTTGTCGTAGACGGCGGCGATGTGGCTGGTGGTGGTCGCGGTGCCCTTGGCCGGGATCGGGCGGTGCAGGCGCAGGGACTGGCCGCCGTGCAGGACGCGGGCGAGGTCCACCTCGATGCCGGGCATGGACAGGCCGCTGATCACGCCGGGTGAGCCGTTGCCCGCGACGGTGGCGAAGCTCGGCAGGACGTGCAGCCGGGACTCCAGGGTGTAGCGCAGCTCGTCGGGGTCGGTCGCCGGGGTGCCCGCGCCGAGGCCGAGGTGGTAGAGCTGGACGTCCTTGGTGTCCCAGGAGATCTCGCCGGTCCGGGGTTCGGCCGCGAGGGCCTGGGCTGCGTCGATGGGCATGGGGCTCCTGATCGCCGGTGGTCGAAGACCTCGGTGCGGCCGTCCGCACCGTCGGCCGCACCGAGGTCGTCACGGGCCGACCTAGAACGCGTTCCAGTCCGGCGCCCTTCTGTATAGCCGAGCGCCCCGCACTTGTGAAGGCTCCTGACGGTGCGTCAGGTCGGTGTCGGTACCGGCGTCCGTAACTGTGTCCGTACCTGTGTCCGTTCCGGCGCCCGTGACATTTGTCCTGCCCGAGTCCGTACAAGCGCATCTGCCGGGCGGGGGGCGCGGATCCGTAGCGTCGTAGCCATGACACAGACAGGTGGGGCGGCGGACCGGACAGAGGCTGCCGTGTCCTTCGCGGGGGCGGTCAAGACCTTCGGCGCGGTGCGTGCCGTGGACGGCGTGGACCTGGAGATCGGGCGCGGCGAGACGGTCGCGCTGCTCGGCCGCAACGGCGCGGGCAAGTCGACGACGATCTCGCTGCTGCTCGGGCTGAACACGCCCGACACCGGCACGGTCGAACTGTTCGGCGCCGCACCGGAGTTGGCCGTACGCAACGGCCTGGTCGGAGCGATGCTGCAGGAGGCGCGGGCGGTGCCCCGGGTCACCGTCGGCGAGCTGGTCGCCTTCGTCGCCCGGCGCTATCCGACGCCGATGCCCGTCGCGCAGGCCCTGGAGCTGGCCGGTATCGGCGAGCTGGCCGGGCGGCGGGTGGACCGGCTGTCGGGCGGGCAGACGCAGCGCGTGCGGTTCGCCGTGGCACTGGCGGGCAACCCGGCGCTGATCGTGCTCGACGAGCCTACCGCCGCCCTGGACGTGGAGGCGCGGCACGCGTTCTGGCAGTCGATGCGGGCGTACGCGCGGCGCGGTCACACCGTCCTGTTCTCCACGCACTACCTGGAGGAGGCCGATGCGCACGCCGACCGGATCGTCGTCATCGACCGCGGCCGGATCGTCGCCGACGGCACCGGCGAGCAGCTCAAGCGGGCGGCCAGCGGCAGCCTCGTCTCCTTCGACCTGGCGGGCGGCTCCACCGAGGGCCTCGCCCAGTTGCCCGGCGTACGGACCGTCGAAATCCGCGGCGACCGCGCGCTGCTGCGCACCGACGACTCGGACGCGACCGTGCGCGCACTGGCGGACCTGGACGCGATCCGCGGCCTGGAGGTCACCCCGGCGTCCCTCGACGACGCGTTCCTGGCACTGACGGCACACGAACTCGAACCCGAAATGGAGACGGTGTGATGTTCGACTACCTGCGCCTCGAAGTACGCCGGACCCTGCGCGACATCGGCTTCGTGATCGGCGGGATCGCGATGCCCGTGATGATGTACCTGCTGTTCACCAACCTCGGTGGCGACGACAGCGGTTACCAGGCCACGGCCATGGTCGGCATGGCCGCCTACGGCGCGGTCGGCTCCGCGCTCAACACCGGCGGCGGGGTCGCCGAGGACCGGGCGATCGGCTGGCTGCGCCAACTGCGGGTGACACCGATGACCCCGCGCCAGGTCGTCCTGGGCCGGGCGCTGACGGGCTCGGTGACCGTACTGCCGGCGATCGTCGCAGTGCTCGCGGCGGGCGGCCTGGTCAACGGCGTACGGCTGGCCGCCTGGCAGTGGGCGGCGATCGCGCTGCTGCTGTGGCTCGGCTCGATCCCCTTCACCCTCCTCGGCCTCGCCAACGGCTACGGCCTCACCTCCCAGACCACCGGCGTCGCCAACATGGCCTGCAACCTGGGGCTCTCGGTGATCGGCGGCCTGTGGTTCCCGATCAGCCTCTTCCCGGGCTGGCTGCAAGCCGTGTCGGAGTACACCCCCACCAACCGCTTCGCCGAACTCGGCACCTCCGTCGCCGGCGGGCACGCGCCGGCACTCGGCGCGATCGTGGTGCTGACCGCTTGGCTGCTCGCGTTCGGTTCGTACGCTGTGCTGGCGTACCGCCGGACCGGGCGGACCGTGTGACCGGGGGAGCGAGAGAGATGTCCTGGATACAGGGGATCACCTGTCAGGTGCGGGCCTGGCAGGCGGCGCGGGCCGACTGGAAGGCCGACATGGAGCGGTTCAAGACCGCGCGGAAGGAGGCCCGCAGGACCGGCGGGAAGATGCCCGAACAGCCCGGTCCGCCGCCCACCGGCTTCGCGCTGCTGCCGTGGCTGCTGATGGGAATGGGCTCCTTCTCCAACCTCCTCCAGGGCAAGACCCCCAACCCCTGGATCGGCGCCCTGGGCCTGCTCGCCTTCAACTCCCTCTACATCAACGTCGTCTTCCGCGCCTTCGTGAAGGACAAGCGCGAGTCGCTCTCGACCCGCGTGGCGCTCGGCGCGATGTGCCTGATCACCTGCGGTCTCGCCCTCGGCTACGGCGGCAGCTGGCTGTACTTCTTCCCGCTCCTCGGCCTCGCCACCGGCGCCGTACTGCGCGGCCCGTGGCTCGGCAAGACCGGCATCGCCCTGGCCGCCCTGGCGGGTGCCGTCTCCGGCGTCCGGGCGGGCACGGCCGCCATCAACATCGCCTACGGCACGTTCCTGTCCACGATGGTGACCGCGGCGATCCTCTCCCTCTCCGAGGCCGTACGCGAACTGCGCGCCGCCCGCGAGGAGTTGGCCCGCCGAGCGGTCGAGAAGGAACGCATGCGGTTCTCCCGCGACCTGCACGACCTGCTCGGCCACACCCTCTCGGTGATCGTGGTGAAGTCGGAGGCGGCCCGGCGCCTCGCACCCCGCGACATGGAGGCCGCGCTCGGCCAGATCACCGACATCGAGGCCGTCGGCCGACAGGCGCTCACCGAGATCCGCGAGGCCGTCACCGGCTACCGCGAGGGCAGCCTCGCCACCGAACTGGACCGCGCCCGCTCCGCCCTGTCCGCCGCCGACATCGACCCGGTGGTCCGCCAGTCGGGCCCGCCGCTGACCCCGCAGACCGAGGCCCTGCTCGGCTGGGTGGTCCGCGAGGCGGTGACCAACGTCGTACGGCACAGTGGCGCGACCCGCTGCGAGATCACCCTCGACGGCGTCCTGGACCGCGCCCGCCTGACCGTCGCGGACGACGGCGCCGGCGACGGAGGAGCGGCGGCGACCGTTCCCGCCGAAGGCATCGGCGGCACCGGCCTGAAGGGCCTG
>NZ_JAWOAI010000609.1:0-5274 GCF_033194735.1 Streptomyces sp. W16 | reverse complement strand
GCAGCGCGGGACGCTGGTCGGGGGTGACTTCTTCGACGTGCGGGACGGGCCGTTCGGGGTGCGGGCGGTGATGGGCGATGTGCAGGGGCACGGGCTGTCGGCCGTGGCGACGGTGGCGTCGCTGCTGGGGGCGTTCCGGGAAGCTGTGCTCGACCGGCCGGAGTTGGAGTCGGTGGCGGCGCGGCTCGACCGCAGGCTCGTGGTGGACTCCGCGCGGTCGCCGCACGCGGAGTTGTTCGCCACGGCCGTACTGCTGGAGTTCTCGGCGGACGCGCGGGCGGTACGGATCGTGGCCTGCGGGCATCCGGCTCCGGTGGTGCTGCGCGAGGGGAGGGTCACGGAGATCGACATCGTGCCGTGGACGCCGCTCGGTCTCGGTCTGGCCGACTCGGGCCCGCTCGGTGCCGTCACCGTGCCGCTGCTGCCCGGGGACCGGCTGTTCCTGGCGTCCGACGGGGTGTGGGAGGCACGGGACGCCTCCGGTGTCTTCTATCCGTTCACCGGCCGGCTGGCCACGCTCGCGGACGGCGACCCGGCCGACCTGGCGGAGCGGGTGTGGGCCGATGTGCTGCGGTACTCGGAGGAGATCCGGGACGACGTGACCATGCTCGTCCTGACCCCCGACGGCTGAGGGTCACCGCGCCTCCTGCTCCCCCTCCGCGTCGATGTGCGGCAGGATCCGGTCCAGGAACCGCGGTGTCCACCAGGCGTGCCGGCCCAGCAGGGTCATGACCGCGGGCACCATCAGCAGGCGTACGACCGTGGCGTCGATCAGCACGCTGACGGCCAGGCCGAGGCCGAGCATCTTGACCACGATGTTGTCGCTGAGGACGAAGGCCGCGAAGACGCTGACCATGATCAGTGCGGCGCAGGTGATGACACGGGCGGTGATCTCCAGGGCGTGGGCGACGGACGCCTCGGCGTCGCCCGTGCGCAGCCAGGCCTCGTGGACGCGGGAGAGCAGGAAGATCTCGTAGTCCATGCTCAGGCCGAAGATGATCGCGAACATCATCATCGGGACGTAGCTCTCGATGGGGACCTTGCCGGAGACACCCAACGACGGGCCGCCCCAGCCCCACTGGAAGACGGCGACGACGACGCCGTAGGAGGCGGCGATCGAGAGCACATTGAGGACGGCGGCCTTGAGGGCGACGAGGAGGCCGCGGAACACGGCGAGGATGATCAGGAAGGCCAGGGCGACGACCACGCCGATGATCAGGGGCAGCCGGCTCGACACGATGTCGCGGAAGTCGACCTGCGCCGCCGTGGTGCCGGTGACGTAGCCCTTGGCGGAGGTGCCGGAGACCGCGTCCGGGAGGGTGTCGTGGACCAGCCGGTTGGTGAGGTCGGTGGTGGAGGCGCTCTGCGGGGACTGCTTGGAGTAGACGGTGCCGACCAGGACGTCCCCGTCCTTGGTGGTCGTCAGAGAGGTGACCTTGGCGACGCCCTGCACCCCGTCGAGCGTCTTCTGCGCCTGGGTGGTGAGGTCCTGGCGCTGGGAGGACGGGACGGACGTCTGGTCGATGACGATGGTGAGCGGGCCGTTGGAGCCGGGCCCGAAGGCGTCGGTCATCAGGTCGTAGGCGCGCCGGTCGGTGAACGAGGTGGGGTCGGCGCCGTCGCCGATGTGCCCGAGCTGGATCGAGAAGACCGGGATCGCGAGGACGACCACGGCGGCCACTCCCGCCGCGAGGAAGGTCCACGGCCGGTGTTCCACGCGCTGCGCGTAGCGGTGCCAGGTGCCCGTGGGTTCGGTGCCCGGTTCGGCGTCGGTCTCGGCGACCGGGCGGCGCACCCGGTAGCGGTCGATGCGTTTGCCGATCAGCCCGAGCAGGGCGGGCACGAGGGTGAGCGCGCCGATGACCGCCGACACGACCGTGACGGCGGCGGCGAGCCCGAGTTTGCCGATGAAGGGCACACCGGACACGAACAGTCCGGCCAGCGCGATGATCACGGTGCAGCCCGAGACGAGGACGGCCCGGCCGCTGGTGGCGGTGGCCTGTCCGGCGGCGCGCACGGGATCGCTGCCGTTCATGAGGTTCTGCCGGTGCCGGGTGATCAGGAACAGGGCGTAGTCGATGCCGACACCGAGTCCGATCATCGTCGCCAGGGTGGGTGACACCGTCGCGAAGGTGAAGGCAGCCGCCAGCAGTCCGAGGCAGGCGAGTCCGCCGATCACGCCGACCAGCGCGGTCACCAGGGGCATCGCGGCGGCGATCACACTGCCGAAGCCGATCAGGAGGACGACGATCGCCACGGCGAACCCGATGAGTTCGCTGACCCGGTCGTCGGCGGCGGGCCGGGCGAGTTCGCCGAGCGGTCCGCCGTACTCGACCTGGGCTCCGGCGGCGCGCAACGGCTTCACGGAGTTGTCGACGCCGTGGAGGTAGCCGTCACTGAGGGTGGACGGCTGGACGTCGAAGCGGATGGTGATGTAGCCGGTCTTCGCGTCGGACGACAGGGGCCCCACGTTCTGACCGGAGGATGTCGGCGGCTGTGTTCCGGGCTGTGGCAGCGGGTTCTGCACCGACAGGACGTGCGGAAGCTTCTGCAGGTCGCCGACCGTC
The DNA here is from genome assembly GCF_033194735.1 of Streptomyces sp. W16. NCBI lineage: Bacteria > Bacillati > Actinomycetota > Actinomycetes > Kitasatosporales > Streptomycetaceae > Streptomyces > Streptomyces sp. W16. Next base: position 2,707 of record NZ_JAWOAI010000609.1, on the reverse strand, counting down.
TCGGACATCTGCGAGTCCAGGGAGGTCAGTGCCTTGTCCTTGTCGTGCAGGACGATCTGGCTGCTGTAGCCCCCGGCCGCCGGGTCGTGTTCCTTCAGTACCTGCAGACCGTGCTGGGACTGGACGCCGGACAGCGAGAAGTCGTCCGAATAGTCGCCTCCGAAGGACCTGTTGAGGACCTGGAGCGCGGCCAGCGCGACCAGCCAGGCGACGATGACGATCACGAAGTGCCGGGCGCACCACTCCCCCAGCCGCCGCAGCATCCCCTTGGCTGTGGTCCCGCTGCCCCCTGCACTGGAATCCGTGGGCGTCATGACCTCGGCCTTTTCCGCCAGGGGACATTCCCGACACTCCCATTAGACGCCCGCGGGATCACTCCGGCATCTCGGGCCCGTGCTCAGGCGGCGGTCATCCCACGTCCCACAGGAACCGGTGGGTGTGGATGCCGAAGTACGGGAACGACTGGACACTCCGGACCCCTTCGACCGGCCGCACCACGTCGTTCACGAAGTCCAGCAGGTCACGCGGTCCGGGCGTGACCACCTCGGCGAACAGGTCGAAGCCGCCGGAGGTGAGCACGGAGTACACCACCTCGTCGCGCAGGGCGAGTTCGTCGGCGACCGTACGCGGGTCGCCGTCCACCTCGATGCCGAGCATGGCCATGGCCTGGCCGCCCATGGCCATCGGGTCGGTCACCCCGACGACCTGAACAGCCTTGGAATCCAACAGGCGTTGGAGCCGCTGCCGGGCGGCCGACGCCGACAGACCGACCTTCGGTCCGAGATCGGCGTAGGCGATACGTCCGTCGGTCTGCAGTTCGCGCAGGATGGCCCGGTCGATGTCGTCCACGTGCTTGTTCTCCAACTCCCTTTGTCAGCGCGCCAGTTCGGCGAGCGCGTCGGCGAAGACCCGGGTGTGGGTGTCGACGTCCTGCTCGGTGGTGTCGGGGCACATCAGCGCCATGCTGTGGAACGGGGTGAGCAGAATGCCCCGGTTGGCGAGGTAGAGGTGCAGGAAGTCCTCCAACTCCGGGTCCCCGGCGGCCTCGGACTCGGTGCCGGTGCGCGGGGCCGGGGAAGCGAAGCGGTATTCGCTGCGGGCGCCGAGGCGGCTCACCGTCCAGGGCAGCGCGTGGGCGTCGATGCCGTCCTGCACGCCTGCGGCGAAGCGCTCCGACAGCTTCGCCATGCGGGCGAACGCCTCGTCGGTCAGGACGTGTTCGAGCGTGGCGCGCATCGCGGCGACGGAGAGCGCGTTGCCGGCGAGGGTGCCGCCGACCCCGCCCATGTCGACCAGGTCCAGGTCGGCGCGGCCGAGCAGCCGGTCGGCGAGTTCGGCGGAGAGGCCGTAGGCACCGGCCGGGATGCCGCCGCCGATCGCCTTGCCGATGGTGAGCAGGTCGGGTTCGAGGTCCCAGGCGGCGGTGCAGCCGCCCGGTCCTGCGGAGAAGGTGTGGGTCTCGTCGATGATGAGCAACGTGCCGTAGCGCACGGTGAGTTCGCGTACGGCGGCCAGGTAGCCGGGCTCGGGCAGCACGATGCCGATGTTGGTGAGCGCGGGCTCCATGAGGACGGCGGCGACGTCACCGTGCGCCAACTCCCGTTCCAGCTGGGCGGGATCGTTGAACTCGGCGACGCGGCTGGTGAGTGTGACGTCGCAGGGGGCGCCGACGTTTCCGGGGCGGGCCGCACCCCGGCCGTCCGGTCCGACGACGATGAGGGACTCGTCGACGCTGCCGTGGTAGCTGTAGCTGTTCACCAGGATCTTGGGGCGGTCGGTGACGGCCCGGGCGAGCCGGATCGCCCAGCGGTTGGCGTCGGTAGCGGTGAGCGAGAAGCTCCAGCGGGCGAGCCCGAAGCGGCGGGTGAGTTCGGCGCCGACCCACTCGGCGTCCTCGGTGGGCAGCATCGCCGTGGCGCCGCCCTGTTCGGCGAACCGGCGCTGGACCGCCTCCGCGACCACGGCGGGCGAGTGGCCGGCCATGGCTCCGGTGTCGCCGAGGCTGAAGTCGATGTACTCGTGGCCGTCGATGTCGGTGACGCGGGCGCCCCGGGCGGTGTCGAGGTAGCGGGGGAAGGCTCCGGCGGTCTTGTTCATCCAGGTCATCGGCACCCGCCCGAAGAGGTGCTCGGCACGGGCGTAGGCGGCCTTCGAGCGCGGGTTGCGCCGCTCGGCCTCGGCGCTCTCCCGGGCGAGCAGGTCCTGGAGGCGAACGCGGTCCATGGAATACCCCGGTGATGTCGGCAATGGAATGTCCGGACGATACGACTGAAAGTGCAGCATGAGCAAGGCATAACCACTGAATCGGCTGTCGCAACGATCGATTCATTCGCGTGGCGCGCCTTCAGCAGACGCTTCACCGGCAAGGAGGACGCGGCGCTCGACCCCGTCCGGGGGCTACAGCGACCGCATCGACGCGCTGCTGAAGGCCGTCGGGAGGTGGAGCAAGTCCCGCCCGATCGCCGGGAGTTGCGGTACCCCCATCAGACGCATCGTCTCGACGAGTTCCGCCGTCAGGTCCCCGATCATGCGGGTCACGCCCGCGGCACCGGCCAGGGACAGCGCCCACAGGGTCGGGCGACCGACGAACACGGCGCGGGCTCCCAGGGCGAGCGCGGCGAAGACGTGGGTGCCGCGCCGCAGTCCGCCGTCCACGTACACCTCGGCGCCCGTACCGGCGACCGCGTCGACCACCTCCGGCAGCGCC
>NZ_JAWOAI010000608.1:0-5276 GCF_033194735.1 Streptomyces sp. W16 | reverse complement strand
GCGGCGGTCCGGGGCGCCCGGGACCTCGCCCTGGCGGTGGAACTGCTGGTCTCGGCGGTCGACCGCGTCTTCCGCGCCGGCGGCACCTCCGGGCAGTCCTCGTCCGACCCGGTGCAGCGCTTCTGGCGGGACGTGAACAGCGCCGCCTCCCATGTCGCCCTCTCCTTCGAGACGACCGGCGCGGCCTACGGCGCCTGGGCACTGGCCGGCCGGGAAGGGGCGGGGGCCGTGCACTGAGCCGGTCCCGGTTGCCGGTCGGGAGTAGTGACCGCATAGTCGATCTGGAGCCGGGTGACTATCTCGATCACCGTCGGTGAGCCGTGTCCGAGGCCGTCCCGAGGCCGCTGAACTCGCGGCGGCCTCCACGAAGGCCCGCAAAGGCCAACAGGTGGTGCACCGTCATGACGGAGCGTCAGGAAGTACTGGAAGCCGAAGCCGCGGTGGAGCCCGAGGACTTCCGGGCCGCGATGGCCCGCTTCCCCTCGGGCGTGGTGGTGGTCACCACCCGTTGCGGGGACGGCACGCCCCGCGGATTCACCGCCAGCTCCTTCTGCTCGGTCTCGCTGGAGCCGCCGATGGTGCTGGTGTGCCTGGCGAACTCGGCGGACTCGGCGCCGTCGTTCGAGTGCTGCGACCGTTTCGCCGTGAGCGTGCTGGCCCCGGCCCACCGCCCGCTCGCCCTGCGCTTCGCCACGAAGGGCACCGACAAGTTCGCGTCCGAGGGCCTCGGCCTCAGTCCGGGCGGGCTGCCGACGGTCGAGCGGGCCCTGTCCGAACTGGACTGCACCCCCCACGCACGACACCCGGCCGGGGACCATACGGTCCTGATCGGCCGGGTGACGGGTGTGCGACTGGGGGAGGGTTCCCCGATGGTGTATTACGACCGCGCGTTCAGGACGCTGGCCTGACGACTCGGCCCGAGGCTCAGCGGGCCTTCCCGCCGCCCTTGGGGAGCTTCATCCCCTTGGGCATGGGGCCCTTCGGCAGCGGCATGTTGCTCATCAGGTCGCCCATCGCGCGCAGCCGGTCGTTCGTGGCCGTCACCTGCGGGCCGGTCAGGACGCGCGGCAGCTTCAGCATCGTCGTACGGACCTTCTTCAGCGGGATCTGGCCCTCGGCGGTGCCCACCATCACATCGTGCACCGGGACGTCCGCGACGATGCGGTTCATTTTCTTCTTCTCTGCGGCCAGCAGGGACTTCACCCGGTTCGGGTTGCCCTCGGCCACCAGCACGATGCCGGCCTTGCCGACCGCGCGGTGCACCACGTCCTGGCTGCGGTTCATCGCCACCGCCGGAGTCGTCGTCCAGCCCCGGCCGATGTTGTCCAGTACCGCGGCGGCAGCGCCCGGCTGGCCCTCCATCTGCCCGAAGGCGGCGCGCTCGGCGCGTCGTCCGAAGACGATCGCCGTCGCGAGGAAGGCGAGCAGCAGGCCGAGAATGCCCAGATAGATGGGGTGCCCGAGCAAGAAGCCGATCGCGAGGAAGACACCGAAGGTGGCAATTCCGACAGCCGCGAGTACAAGACCGATCGTCTTGTCGGCCTTGCGCGTCATCTTGTACGTCAGGACGATCTGCTTGAGTCGCCCGGGGTTCGCAGCGTTGTCCGCTGTCGTGTCCTTCCTCGCCATGCCACGAGTCTACGTGGCTCCCGGAGCGCCGACGACGGCGGTGCCCCGGCGAGGGGGGTCAGGAGCGGGAGGTGAGGGACTGCTCCAGGACGAGCTGTGCCTCGACGCGGTCCTTGGCGCGGCGGCGGTCCTCCAGGACGGAGGTCCACGCGTTGCGGCGGGCGGTGCGCTGGCCGCTGCTCATCAGCAGTGACTCGACGGCGCGCAGGGCGTCGGTGACGGACGGGATGGCGGTGGCGCGGACGGGTGCGGCCTGCATGGTGGAGGTCCCCCCTCGGAACGGCTCTGGGTATGGGGCTACGTGCTGTAAAGCGAGTGTCACTGTTTGGTGTTACCAGGGCGTGACCGACCGGTCAAACGCCAATGAAGCCTTGATGCGGAGGGCCGAAACGCTGACGCGGCCCTGATGGACGCCCTCAACTGGGAGGACGGTCAGGGCCGCGTCGGTGGCGGGTGCTACTGGCGGGTAGCTGCTTGTGCGCGAATTCACACGGCCTTGCTTCAGACCGCCTGCGAGGCCACGTACGCGCCACGCTTCTCGATCGCCATCTGGTACAGCCGCCCGGCACGGTACGAACTGCGCACCAGCGGGCCGGACATGACACCGGAGAAGCCGATCTGCTCGGCCTCCTCCTTGAGTTCGACGAACTCGTGCGGCTTCACCCAGCGCTCCACGGGGTGGTGCCGCACCGAGGGCCGCAGATACTGCGTGATCGTGACCAACTCGCAGCCCGCCTCGTGCAGTTGGCGCAGCGCCTCGCTGACCTCCTCGCGGGTCTCGCCCATGCCGAGGATCAGGTTCGACTTGGTGACCAGGCCGTAGTCGCGGGCCTCGGTGATGACCTTGAGGGAGCGGTCGTAGCGGAAGCCGGGGCGGATGCGCTTGAAGATGCGCGGGACCGTCTCGACGTTGTGCGCGAAGACCTCGGGGCGGGAGGAGAAGACCTCGGCGAGCTGCTCGGGGACCGCGTTGAAGTCGGGGGCGAGCAGTTCGACCTTCGTACGGCCGCTCTCGCGGGACTCCGTCTGCTGGTGGATCTGGCGGACCGTCTCGGCGTACAGCCAGGCGCCGCCGTCCTCCAGGTCGTCGCGGGCGACGCCGGTGATCGTGGCGTAGTTGAGGTCCATGGTGACGACGGACTCGCCGACGCGGCGCGGCTCGTCACGGTCCAGGGCCTCGGGCTTGCCGGTGTCGATCTGGCAGAAGTCGCAGCGCCGCGTGCACTGGTCGCCGCCGATGAGGAAGGTCGCCTCGCGGTCCTCCCAGCACTCGTAGATGTTGGGGCAGCCGGCTTCCTGGCAGACCGTGTGCAGACCCTCGCTCTTCACGAGGGCTTGCATCTTCGTGTACTCGGGACCCATTTTCGCCCGGGTCTTGATCCACTCGGGCTTGCGCTCAATGGGGGTCTGGGCGTTCCGGACCTCCAGGCGCAGCATCTTGCGTCCGTCGGGTGCGACTGCGGACACATCGGCTCCCTGTAGCTTCGATTCTTCGGCGTACACCAGGGTACGCCCGTGATTTCAGGCCCCCGCCTTGAGGCCAACCGCAGAGCGGAAAGTCACATTCCCGGGTCAGGCACTGGCCTTCTCGATCTCCCGCGGCTTCGGGTCCGCGTGCTCCAGTACGTCCTTCAGGTGGCGCTCGACCACCGGCAGTACCTCGTCGATCGTGACGTCCCGGCCCAGCTCGGCCGCGAGCGAGGCGACGCCGGCGTCGCGGATGCCGCACGGGATGATCCGGTCGAACCACCTGTTGTCCGGGTTCACGTTCAGCGCGAAGCCGTGCATCGTGACGCCCTTGGCCACGCGGATGCCGATCGCGGCGATCTTGCGGTCCTCGCGGCGCTGGCCGGCGTTCGAGGGCGCGTACTCCGGGCCGTTCATCCGCGGGTCGAACTCCTCGTCCTGCAGACGGGGGTCGAAATCGATGGACAGCCCGCCGATCGACGGCCGCTGCTCCACCGGATCACCCAGCACCCACACCCCGCTGCGGCCCTCGACCCGGCTGGTCTCCACGCCGAACTCCGCGCACACGCGGATCAGCGCCTCCTCCAGGCGTCGTACGTGCGCGACGACGTCCACGGGGCGGGGCAGCTTCTGGATCGGGTAGCCGACCAGCTGGCCCGGGCCGTGCCAGGTGATCTTGCCGCCGCGGTCGACGTCGATGACGGGGGTGCCGTCGAGCGGGCGCTCGTTGTCCTGCGTGCGGCGGCCCGCCGTGTACACCGGCGGGTGCTCCAGGAGCAGCACGGTGTCGGGGATCTCGTCCGCGAAGCGGGCCGCGTGCACCCGGCGCTGCTCGTCCCACGCCTCCTGGTATTCGACGGCGTCCGCGCCGAACCCCATCCGGACGAACCGCAACTCACCCACGGCAAGCGCCTCCTCAGCAGCACCTACGAGTCGTAAGGCACGAAACATGCCTACGCCACTGTACGACCGACCGCTGACAGCCCACCGGGCGGCCGGGACCGTCAGCCCTACGACCAATCCTCACACGATCGGATGAATGCACGTCGGAATGTGCGACGAGCCGCTTACGCTCCGCTACATTCGCGCCGTTCACGAGGCCAAAAGGGCTGCTCACAGGCAATCCGGGCAGGCGGTGGTCGCATCGGCCGCCGTGAGGCCCGAAAGGCAGGAGACCGCACCGCAGATGACGGAACGACCCGCGCAGCGCACTCCCAACCGTCAGCTCGCCGCGCTCATCGCAGAAGCGGGGTTCTCCAACGCGGGGCTCGCCCGTCGCGTGGACCAACTCGGTCTCGAACACGGGCTTGATCTGAGATACGACAAGACGTCGGTCACCCGGTGGCTGCGCGGGCAGCAGCCCCGCGGCACCACCCCCGCCCTCATCGCCGAGGTCTTCACCCGCCGGCTCGGGCGCCGGCTCACCGCGCAGGACCTCGGCCTCGACGCCTGTGCGCCGGTGTACGCGGGGCTCGAATTCGCCTCGACCCCCGAGGAGGCCGTCGACATCGTCAGCGGGCTGTGGCGCAAGGACTCCGGCAGCCACGCCGAGCTGCGCAAGATCGCCTTCACCCCGGCCGGTCTTGTGGTGCCCAGCAGGGACTGGCTGATCGGCCGCGCCGACGACCGGGTCGGCCGCGCCGAATCCGCGACCCGGGTGCCCCCGCAGGGCCGCCCCGCCGTACCCCGGCAGCGCGGGGCGGCCGAACGCGGCCCCGGCCAGAAGGTCACCGGCGGCGACATCTCCGCGCTCCGCTCGGTCGGCGAACTCTTCCGCACCCTCGACAACGCCTACGGCGGCGGCCACGCCCGGCAGGCCCTCGTGCGCTATCTGGAGCACGAGACCGAGCCGATGCTGCGCGGCGTCTACGGCGAACAGACCGGCCGGCGCCTGTTCGCGGCGGCGGCCGACCTCACCCGGCTCGCCGGCTGGACGTCGTACGACATCGCCGCGCACGGGCTCGCGCAGCGGTACTTCGTGCAGGCGTTGCGGCTCTCGCAGGCGGCCGGGGACCGGGCCTACGGCTCGTACGTGCTCATGACCATGAGCAGGCAGGCCGTCTATCTCGGGCACGGGCGGGAGGCCGTACAGCTGGCGCGGGTGGCGCAGCAGGGGGTCGGGACCAGCGCGCCGCCCGTCGTACAGGCGCTGCTGCACTCCGTGGAGGCGCGGGCGCACG
>NZ_JAWOAI010000607.1:0-5288 GCF_033194735.1 Streptomyces sp. W16 | reverse complement strand
CCGGGACGAGCGGGGCGCGGAGCCGGTGCCCGCGCCCGTCGCGGACGCCGTCGCCGAGACCGCCCGACGGCTGCGGAACATCGTCGACGAGCACGGGCCGGACGCGGTCGCCTTCTACGTCTCCGGGCAGATGAGCCTGGAGGCGCAGTACTTGGCGAACAAGCTGGCCAAGGGGTTCGTGCGGACGAACCAGATCGAGTCCAACTCCCGGCTGTGCATGGCGAGTGCGGGTGCCGGTTACAAGTCGTCGCTGGGCGCGGACGGGCCGCCGGGCTCGTACGAGGACTTCGAGCGGGCGGACGTGTTCCTGGTCATCGGCTCGAACATGGCCGACTGCCATCCGATCCTCTTCCTGCGGATGATGGAACGGGTCAAGGCGGGCGCCAAGTTGATCGTCGTCGACCCGCGCCGGACCGCCACCGCGGCGAAGGCGGACCTGTTCCTGCAGATCGCGCCGGGCACCGATCTCGCCCTGCTCAACGGCCTGTTGAGGCTGCTGCACGAGAACGGGCACACCGACCCGGAGTTCATCGCCGCGCACACCGAGGGCTGGGAGGCGCTGCCCGCCTTCCTCGCCGACTACGCGCCGGACGCCGTCGCCGCGCTCACCGGTCTCGCCGAGGACGACATCCGTACCGCGGCCCGGCTGATCGGCGAGGCGGGCGAGTGGATGAGCTGCTGGACGATGGGGCTCAACCAGTCCACGCACGGCACCTGGAACACCAACGCCCTGATCAACCTGCATCTCGCGACGGGCGCGATCTGCCGCCCCGGCAGCGGCCCGTTCTCCCTCACCGGCCAGCCGAACGCGATGGGCGGCCGTGAAATGGGCTACATGGGGCCGGGGTTGCCGGGCCAGCGGTCCGTACTGGTCGACACGGAACGGGAGTTCACCGAGGAGGTGTGGGGGCTGCCGCCCGACACCATCCGCGCGGACGGCGTCGGCCGGGGCACCGTCGAGATGTTCCAGAAGATGGCCGACGGCGACATCAAGGCCTGCTGGATCATCTGCACCAACCCGGTCGCCTCCGTCGCCAACCGACGCACCGTCATCGAGGGCCTGGAAGCAGCCGAGTTCGTCGTCACCCAGGACGTCTTCACCGACACCGAGACCAACGCGTACGCCGACGTCGTCCTCCCCGGCGCGCTGTGGACCGAGTCCGAGGGCGTCCTCATCAACAGCGAGCGCACCCTCACCCTCGCCCGCCCCGTCGTCGACCCGCCCGGCGAGGCGACGGCCGACTGGCGGCTCATCGCCGCCGTGGCGTGCGCGATGGGGTACGAGAAGGGCTTCTCCTACGACAGCGCCGAGCAGATCTTCGAGGAGATACGGCAGTTCTGGAACCCGGTGACCGGGTGGGATCTGCGCGGGGTGACCTACGAGCGGCTGCGGTCCACACCGGTGCAGTGGCCGGCGGCGGAGCAGGACGGGCCGGACCGCAATCCCATCCGCTACGTGGGCGTGGGCGGCCTTCGGTTCCCGACTTCCAGTGGACGGGCCGCCTTTCACGCTCGCCCTCACCTGCCCGCCGCCGAACTGCCCGACGACGACTACCCGTTCGTGCTGAACACCGGGCGGCTTCAGCACCAGTGGCACACGCTGACGAAGACAGGCAAGGTCGCCAAGCTGAACAAGCTGAACCCCGGGCCCTTCGTCGAGCTGCATCCGCTGGACGCGCGGGAGTTGGGGATCGCGGAGGGCGACTCGGTGGAGGTCGCGTCGCGGCGGGGGCGAGCGGTGCTGCCGGCCGTGGTGACCGACCGGGTGCGGCCCGGGAACTGTTTCGCGCCGTTCCACTGGAACGACCTCTTCGGCGAGTACCTGAGCGTCAACGCGGTGACGAGCGACGCGGTCGATCCGGTGTCGTTCCAGCCGGAGTTCAAGGTGTGCGCGGTATCGCTGGCGAAAGTCGCGAGCGCGGCATCTGCTCCAACAGACGTACGGCCAAAGGCACTTGTACCGACCTCCGTGACCCCGGGCGCGAATCCCTTCGGTCTCGATCCCGCCCCGCCGCCCGTCCTCACCGCGCAGGAACGCGTCTATCTGACCGGCTTCCTCGCGGGTATCGAGTCCGGCGCCCCGGGTGTGCCGACGCTTCCGCCGGACGCGCCGTTCAGCGCGGAACACGCCTTGTGGGTCAACGGTGTCCTCGCCGGGATGTATTCGAGGTCGACGGCCGCTCCCCCACAGGAACGGCGGCAACAGCCGCAGGCCGGGCGGCAGATCGTCGTGCTGTGGGCCTCGCAGACCGGCAACGCCGAGGAGTTGGCGGCGGCCACCGCCGAGCGGCTGGGCTCGGCCGGGCACCGGGCGAGTCTGCTCGGCATGGACCAGGCGGACGTCGGCACGCTTCCGGCCGACGCCGATCTCCTCTTCATCACCAGCACGTTCGGCGACGGCGACGCCCCCGACAACGGCAGCGGCTTCTGGGACACACTCTCCGGCGAGCAGGCGCCCCGGCTGGACGGAGTGCGGTTCGCGGTGCTGGCCCTGGGCGACTCGTCGTACGACGACTTCTGCGGGCACGGGCGCCGACTGGACGCGCGGCTCGACGAGTTGGGCGGGGTACGGCTGACCCCGCGCACGGACTGCGAGCCGGACTTCGAACCGTCGGCGGACGCGTGGCTGGGCGAGGTGATCACCGCGCTCGGCACCGATGCCGAGGCCCCGAAAGCACAGCCCCGTACCCCGAAACACACCCTCACCACCGCCCGTCTCGTGGCCAACCGGCTGCTGAGCCGACCCGGCGCGGGCAAGGAGGTCCGCCGGTTCACCTTCGACACCAGCGGCACGGACCTGACGTACGAGACCGGCGACGCACTCGGCGTGCGGCCGGTCAACTCCCCCTCCCTGGTGGACGAATGGCTCGCCGTCACCGGCACCGATGCCGGGGCGGTCGTAGAACTGGAAGGCATGGGAGAACTCCCCTTCGCCGAAGCACTCCACCGGCAGCTGGACATCACCCGGATCACCCCGGACCTGCTCCGGTTCGTGGCCGAACGGGCCCGGGACGACCGGGAGTTGCGCAGGCTGCTGCGGCCCGACAACAAGGACCGGCTCGCGCAGTGGAGTTGGGGGCGGCAGGCGGTGGATGTGCTCGCCGAGTATCCGGTGAAGACGGCTGCGGAGGACTGGGCCGGGGTGCTGAAGAAGCTGCAGCCGCGCCTGTACTCGATCAGCTCCAGCCCGCTCGTCGATCCGCACAGCGTCTCGCTGACGGTGTCGGTGGTGCGGTACGAGAATCTCAACGGCCGTCCGCGCGGCGGGGTTTGCTCACCTTTCCTGGCCGATGCTGATGCCGATACCGATGCCGGGGCGGGGACCGAGGTGCCGGTGTTCGTGCAGCGCTCGCCACACTTCCGGCCGCCCTCCGATCCCGCGACACCGATGGTGATGGTCGGACCCGGCACCGGGGTCGCGCCGTTCGTCGGGTTTCTTCAGGAGCGACGCGCGCTCGGGCATCCCGCGCCGAACTGGCTGTTCTTCGGTGAGCAGCACCGCGCGACGGACTTCTACTACGAGGAGGAGCTGACCGCGCTGCTCGACGAGGGCGCTCTCGCCCGGCTCGACACCGCCTTCTCGCGCGACCAGCGGGCCAAGGTGTACGTGCAGGACCGGATGCGTGAGCACGGGCCCGAGTTGTGGCACTGGCTGCAGGAGGGCGCCCACTTCTATGTGTGCGGTGACGCCTCGCGGATGGCGAAGGACGTGGACCGGGCGCTGCGTGACATCGCGGTCGCGCACGGCGGTCTCGACGAGGCCGAGGCGGCCTCGTACGTGAAGCAACTGGCGGCGGCGAAACGGTATGTGCGCGATGTTTACTGAATGAACTGATGGCTTCGGCCAGTTGAACAATGGCGTTCACGTTTGCGGCTTTCCCGCCACAAAAGCGGACTTCTTACCGCCCTCACACCCGACTCTTCACGACTCACGACACCTCGCTCACCGGCGCCGATTAGCCTCCTATGTCGTGCACTTGGCAGAAACACCACAGGTGACACCCGGTCGGCGGACACAGTCGGCGGTGTCCGCCCCGGAACCTCCCGCGCAGTGGCACCGCATCCTCACCCTGCTCGCCGACATCAGTCTGTTCATCGGCGTCCGCCCGGTGTGGACGCAGGCCGCCAGCCACCGGCTCGTCGTGGCCGCGGCCGTCTCCCTGTGCTACCTGTCGATCCTGGTGTGCGGCGTACTGGCCCTGGTGGTGCGCCGGTCGCGGTCGCTGGCCCGGGTCGACCTCGTCGTCCTGGTGACGGCGGTGCTGCTGACGCTCTCCGCGTGGTCCGTGTTCCACAACGGCGGCGACGAGGCGGTCCTCACCACCCAGGCCGCCAGGGAACTGGTCGCCGGGCACCCGATCTACGGACAGCCCTGGCCGTGGCTCTTCCACCCCGGCCAGGGGGTCGCGCTGACCCCGACCGTGACCGGAGGCTACGACTACACCTACGGATATCCGCCGCTGGAAACGCTGTTGACGGCGCCCCTGCTGTGGATCGGGCACGGTGGCGCCCCCGCGACGGCCGTCGCCACCGGTGCGCTCATCGCGGGCGCGGTCCTCATGTGGCGGCTGCTGCCCACCCAGTGGCGGTCGGCGGCCACCATCGCGTGCCTGGGCCTGGGCCTGCTGCCGACCTACGGCCGGCAGGGCTATCCCGCCGTCCTGGCCATGGCGTTGCTGGTGCCGGTGGTGATCCGCTGGCCCCGGATCGGCAGGGGCGGCCGGCTCGGCCGCGCCGGGATCGCCCAGGCCGCGTGTCTGGGGGCGGCCTGCGCGGCACAGCAACTCCCCTGGTTCCTCACGCCGTTCCTGCTCGCCGGGATCTACGCCGTGCGGCGCGGTGAACTGGGCGCCAGGCAGGCGGCGTTGGTTCTGCTGCGGGTCCTCGGGGTCGCGCTCACCACATGGCTGCTGATCAACACGTACTTCATCGTGCACGAGCCGGGCACCTGGCTCGCGGGCATCGCGCTGCCGCTGACCCAGGGCGCGGTGGTGCACGGCCAGGGCCTGGTGGGCATCTCGCTGTACTTCACGAACGGCAGCGACCGGCTCGACTGGTACTCCCACGCGAGCATGCTGCTGGCGGCGGGGCTGCTCGCCGTGTTCGTGCTGTTCGTACGGCGGCTCGGCCCGGCGGCGACCGTCCTGCCCTGGTGCGCCTTCTATCTGGCGACCCGTTCGCAGGACGGCTACTACCTGATGATGACCCCGCTGTGGCTGGCGGCGGCGGTCACCACACCGCTCTCCGAGTTCCGCGAGGCGTGGCAGCCGCGCCCCCGGGCGCTGTCC
>NZ_JAWOAI010000606.1:0-5293 GCF_033194735.1 Streptomyces sp. W16 | reverse complement strand
CGCCGACCGCGCCGGAACCGCAGCACAGGTCCACGACGACGGCCGCGTCCGGCGCGTGGGCGAGGGCCTGGTCGACGAGGAACTCGGTACGGCGGCGGGGCACGAACACGCCGGGTTCCAGGGCGATGCGCAAGCCCCTGAACTCGGCGTGGCCGACGACGAGTTCGAGCGGCAGGCCCTCGACGCGGCGGTCCACCATGGCGGCGACCTCGTCCGGGGTGCGGGCGGCGGAGAGGATCAGCCGCGCCTCGTCCTCGGCGAAGACACAGCCCGCGGCACGGAGCGCGGCGACGACGGAGGCGGGGGAAACGGGGGAAAGAGGAGGCATGGAAGCCGAGAGCCTTTCGGAAGGTGGCCGAAGGGCGCTCTCGCGGTCACCTGCTACCGGTGGACCGAGCTGTCCTGAGGTGAGAGCACCCGGCATGACACAGCGGAAATGAGTCTCACCTCCCGGGAGTTCAGGGTCGCGGACGTCCGCGACCGGAGGGCAACAGTACCCGAAGCACAGGACCGACGAGGGGCCGGGTTCCCCTCTGAGTTGTACTGTGCAACCAGGAGAGCGAAGGAGACGCGGTGCGAGCGGACCGGGCCCTGGAGACCATCCAGCGCGAGATGACGACCTTCGCGCGGCGCGCCCGGGCTTCGGCGGGCCGGCTGCACCCCGAACTGTCGCTGGTGTCGTACACCCTGCTCAGCCACCTGGAGGAGCACGACGGCCGCCGGGCCACCGACCTGGCCGCCCACTACGCCCTCGACAAGTCCACGGTCAGCCGCCAGGTCGCCGCCCTGGAGCGCGCAGGCCTCATCGAGCGGCGCCCCGATCCCGAGGACCACCGCGTCCAGGTCCTGCATCTGACCGACGCCGGCCGCCGGATCCTCGCCCGGGTCACCGAGAACCGCCAGGCCGCCTTCCGTGAGCGGCTGGCGGGCTGGCCGGAGGAGGATCTGCAGCGGTTCGCCGGCTATCTGGAGCGCTACAACTCGTGGTCGGCAGAGAGTCCCGCCGAGGAAAGCTGACGGTTCGGTCCTGTCCTACGACACCCGGACGGCCCGGGTCTCGGTCAGGTGCTCCGGCGCCCGTGCCGCGAGGAACGCGGTGGTCCGGCGCAGCCGGAAGCCCAGGGACTCGTAGAGCCGTATCGCTGTGGTGTTGCCCGCGCCGGTGTGCAGGAACGGGGTCTCGCCGCGTTCGCGGATGCCGTGGGCGACGGCGAGGATCAGGCGGCTGGCGAGGCCCTCGCCGCGGGCGGCGGGGTCGGTGCAGACGGCGCTGATCTCGGTCCAGCCGGGCGGGTGGAGACGTTCGCCGGCCATGGCGACGAGGGCGCCGTCGCGGCGGATGCCCAGGTAGGTGCCGAGTTCGACGGTGCGCGGCAGGAAGGGGCCGGGCCTGGTCCGTTCCACGAGGTCGAGCATCTCGGGGACGTCGGCCGGGCCCAGGAGGATCGCCTCCGGGTCGGGTGCGGCGGCCAGCCCGTCGTCCACCATCTGTACGCCGTCGATGTCGAAGGTGATCTCCCAGCCGGCCGGGACCCTGCCCCTGAAACCGAGGAGCGGGATCTCGGCGCCCGGGCCGGAGAAGGCGGCGACGTCCGCCCAGTCGTCGGCGTCGGGCTCGTCGGGCAGGGCCAGCCACGGGGTCACGTCGACCGGGTAGCGCAGGATGCGGCCGCGCCGCTCGGCGAAGTGGGCGTGCGGGCCGGTGAGGGCGGCGCGGGCGGGGTTGTCGAGGACGCGCTCGTCGGAGGTGCTCATGCGGCGACCTCAATCACGATCTTGCCGCGCGCGTGGCCGTCCTCGACGGTGCGCAGGGCCTCGCCGGCCCGATCGAGCGGGAACGTCTCGGTCACATGAGGGTCCAGTTGGCCGCCGACCACGAGCTGCGCGACCTCGTCGAGTACGGCCGCGTTGCGGGCGCGCTCGACGCGGGCGCCGCCGAGCTTCTCGACCTCGGGGGCGGGGGCCCCTGCGGTGATCAGTTTCGTGGGGTCGGTGAGCAGGGTCGCGGCCTCGGCGAGCACTTCGCCGCCGACGAGGTCGTAGACGCCGTCGACACCCTCAGGGGCGACCGCACGCACCCGTACGGCCAGGTCGGGTCCGGACGGGACGTGGACCGCGCCCAGCGACTCCACGAAGTCCTTCTTGCCCGCGCTCGCCAGGCCCACGGCACGCAGTCCGAGGGCACGGGCGATCTGCAGGGCCGCGGAGCCGACGCCGCCGCCCGCGCCGGTGATCAGCACGGTCGCGCCGGCCGGCAGGTCGAGCTGGCGGACGCCGTCGTAGGCGGTCGCCGCGGCGACGGGCAGGGTGGCGGCGTCCCGGAAGGACAGCTCGGCGGGTTTGTGCGCGGTGACCGTCACGGGCAGCAGGGCGTACTCGGCGTAGCCGCCGGCCACCGTGTTGCCGAAGACCTCGTCGCCGACGGCGATGCCGTCCACACCTGCGCCGATCTCCTCGACGACGCCGGAGACCTCGCTGCCGAAGACCGCAGGAAAGGTACGTGTATCCGTCTCGCCGGGCCGCCGGTAGCCGGTGCGCAACTTCCAGTCGACGGGGTTCACCCCGGCCGCGCGTACCGCGACAAGGACTTCACCGGGACCGGGACGCGGCCGGTCGACCTCGACGAGCGCCTCCGTCTCAGGCCCCCCGTAACGCGTGAAGACGTATGCCTTGGGCATCTGTTCCCTCACTCTCCTTCGCGGTCACCACATCCCCGGCACTCAGGACCAAGGTCGCCCACCGGGCGGCTATTCCCCGGAACACGGAGAGTTCATACGGCCGCAATGATCGGCGGTGCCCCTCGGACCTGGGCATACCCGGTGGACGCGTACCGTTGAAACGAGAAACCACTGATCACGCTCGCCCGGCGGAACCGCGCCGCAGCGGCCTGGAGGCTCCACCCGTATGCACGTCACCCGAGGCTTCACCGGACGCCCCCGCGTCCCCGACGCCGGCCTGCCGCCCGGCCAGTACGACGCGGGCGACGACTGGCCCGTCCTGTCCGCCGAGGTCACCCCCGACCTGGCGCCCGCCGACTGGACGTTCCGCGTCGACGGACTGGTCGAGCAGCCGCGCACCTGGAACTGGACGCAGGCCCATGAACTGCCCGCGTCGGCCTACGAGGGTGACATCCACTGTGTGACGAGCTGGTCCAAGTTCGGGGTGCGGTTCGGGGGTGTATCGCTGGACGCCTTCTTTGATGTGGTGCGGCCCCATGTGTCCGCCACACATGTGGTCGCCTATTCGCACACCGGGTACACCACGAACCTCCCGCTCTCCGACGTGACCGGTGGACGTGCCTGGATCGCGTGGGAGTACGACGGAAAGCCGCTGCCCGCCGAGCACGGCGGCCCCGCCCGGCTGCTGGTGCCGCACCTGTACTTCTGGAAGAGCGCCAAGTGGATCGCGGGCCTGCGTCTCCTCGACCACGACGAGCCGGGCTTCTGGGAGCAGAACGGCTATCACGCCCGGGGCAACCCCTGGGAGGAACAGCGGTACTCCGGTGACTGACACCTTCGCCCCCACCACCAGGTTCGCGGTGCCGGGACGCATCGCCGTGAGCAACCGGGCCGCCGCCGTGTGGCAGACCGCCACGCTCACCGAGATCCGCCGGGAGACCCCGCACGCCTCGACGTTCCGGTTCGCGGTGCCCGGCTGGAGCGGCCATCTGGCGGGCCAGCATCTGATGCTGCGGCTGCGCGCCGAGGACGGCTATGTGGCGCAGCGCCACTACTCGATCGCCTCGCACCCGGACGACGCCGGACATGTGGAACTGACCCTCGACCATGTCGAGGGCGGTGAGGTGTCCGGCTGGTTCCACACGGTGGCCGAGCCCGGTGACGAGGTCGAGGTGCGCGGCCCGCTGAGCGGCTTCTTCGCCTGGCCCGGCGACCGGCCCGCGCTGCTGCTGGGCGCCGGTTCCGGTGTCGTACCGCTGATGTCGATGCTCCGGCAGCACCGGGCTCGGCGGCTGTCCGTGCCGCTGCGGCTGGTGGTGTCGGCGCGCGGTCCCGAGGAGCTGATCTACGCGCGGGAGTACGGCGCGGAGACCACCACCGTGTTCACGCGCAGCGCGCCACAGGGTGTGCCGGTGGGACGTATGGCCGCGGCACATGTGGCGCCGTTCCTGGCCGAGCAGCCTCCTGGTGGGTGGGAGGCCTATGTGTGCGGCTCCAACGGGTTCGCCGAGCATGCCTCACGGCTGCTGGTCGAGGCGGGGCAGCCGGTTGACCGCATCCGCATCGAACGCTTCGGCTGACGCCGTCCCTGCAGCCGCGCGTGCCGATCTCCTCGGCTCCGGTTGAGGGAAGTACCTCGGAGGGGGTACGACATCAGTGTGGACGCTCGCATGCGTGCGCGGCGTCGAGGCAGCGGCTGACCGGCCCCACAGGGGGCTTCGGGTCCTCCGGTTCCTCGGCTCCGGTGACGGCGAGGAGGCCGACATGCGGACCCGGGTACGGAGTCGACGCCGACGGCACAATCCGCTGCGGCGCCGGTCGGATGTCGTGGAGACGTGGACGGCGCTGGCCATCGCCGTCCTCCTGTTCGTCTGTGCGCCCCTCGCCGGGGCCGCCGCGGGTCTGTGGGCCCACGACCAGGCCCGGACGATCGCCGCGACCCAGCGTGCCGACCGTCATCGCGTCCACGCACAGGTCATCGGAAACCCGCCTGCCGGCATCCCCTCGGTGAAGGACACCGGCCCGCGCTCCCTGTGGGTGGTGGTGCGCTGGACGATGCCGGGACACGGGCCGCGTACGGCCACGGTCGAGGTCCCGGCGGACACGGCACGCGGTGACGTGGTGGACGTATGGCTCGACGCGAAGGGTCGCAGTGTCGCCGCGCCGGCCGGTGAAGTGGCCGTCTGGCAGCACACGGTGACGGTCGGCGTGTGGGTCGCGGGCGGCATGGTCGGCCTGGTCCTCCTCGCCTCCGCGGTGACCCGGCGGATTGCGCTGCGCCACCGGTTGGCCGAGTGGGAACGGGACTGGGCGCTCACCGAACCGCAGTGGACCCGACGGCGAGCGTGACGCGAGGACGGTGACGTCAGAACCATGTGACCGCCGCCCATGGACCGCCGCTACACCTTCTGCTGCATACGACGTGCGACCCGCCCATGGTCCCGCAGCACATCCCCCAGCGCGGGCAGCACCGGTTCGCCCCGGTCGACGAGGACCCGCCCACCGACGACGGTCGTCCACGCCCGCGCAGGCCCGCAGCGCAGCCACGCCTCGACGGGATCGCTCAGCGCGCCGGCGAGGGCGACCTCGTGCAGGTCCCAGACGACCAGGTCGGC
>NZ_JAWOAI010000605.1:0-5322 GCF_033194735.1 Streptomyces sp. W16 | reverse complement strand
CCCGAAGCCGAACCGCCGGCGCACCCGGGCCACCAGCAGCGCGCCGGCGATCGTGCCGAGCGCGCCGACCGCCATGACCGTGCCCACGGTTCCGTCGTCGCGCCCGAGGTCGTGCTTGAGGTGGTAGATGACCAGGTCGTTGAGGCCGAGGGTGAGAAAGCTGAAGCAGAAGAGGAGCGCGGTCAGGGCGCGGAGTACCGGGTGCCCGCGGAGGAAGGCGACTCCGACGCGGAGGTCTCGCCACAACCCGCCCCGTTCCGGCCGCTGTTCGGGGTCGGGGCGGCCACGGAACCGTACGAACACCAGACAGCCTGCCGACACCCCGAAGCTGGCCGCGTCCACACCGACGGCGGCGGCCGGTCCGCTCCAGGCCGCCACGATTCCGGCGCCGAGCGGTCCGAGCACTCCCGCGGCGGCGGCGCTGGCGTTCAACCGCCCGTTGGCCTCGGTGAGTTGCCCGGTGCCGACCAGCCCGCGGACGACGGTGACATAGCCGACGGCGAACAAGGTGCCGACGGCCTCGCACAACGGCAGCACCACGTACAGCAGCCAGATCCGCGGCCCGGACAACCACACCAGCGGAATGATCCCGTAGAGCGCCATGCGCACCAGATCGCACCGGATGAGCAGCCTGCGCCGGTCGACCCGGTCCACCACGACCCCCGCGAACACCGCCGCGACGACCGCCGCCGCCCCACCCACCGCCGTCAGCAGCCCCATCCGCGCGACCGATCCCGTGGCCTGGAGCACCAGCAGCGGAAGCGCGATCAACGCGAAGGAGTCACCGAGCACGGAGAGGGTCTGCGCCGTCCAGAAGGTGGCGAAGTCCCGTTGCCGCCAGAGGGGTTGAGCCATTCCGGCAACCCTAGGGCGGGGAGTGACGGCTGAGAAACGAATTACCGCGGCCCGGGTCACTCCGGGTGGGTGACGGCATCCGCGGTCGGTCCTTGTCCCAGCACCCGTGTTCCCGGTATCGGCGAAGCGATCAACCACAGCACCGACAGCGCTCCCCCGACCGCGGCCACCGTCAACGTGACTCTCAGGCCGACCAGCGTGGCGAGCCCGCCTCCCACCAGCGCGCCCAGCGGACGCACCCCGTAGTTGACCGTGCTGTACGCGCCCGCCACGCGACTGCGCAGTCCGTTCGGGACGACCGATGCCTGCAGCGAGTTGAGGTTGACGTCGAAGAGCATGACGCCGAAGGCGGAGAGGAACTCGGCAGCACCCAGGATGCCTAGCCGGGCCCAGGTCGGTCCGGTCGCCGCCGCGAGGAGGGCGATGGGGGCGGGGTACAGGACGGCGCCTATGACCACGCCTCGGCCGACGCCGATCCGGCGGGCGATCGCAGGGGTTGCCAGCGCGCCCAGCACACCGCCCGTCGCGCCCGCCCCGAACGCCAACCCGATGGCGCCGGGCGACAGTTGGAGCACCCGGTCGGCGAAGAGGACCAGCAGGCCGGTGCTCGAAAGGAACGTGAAGAAGTTGAGGGTGGTGGCACAGAGGAGGCCCGCCCGTATGACGGGCTCGTCCAGCACGAAGGCCAGGCCCTCTCTCGCCCGGCGCAGGAGAGAAGGGCCGGCCACCTCGGTGTTCGTCGGTTCGTCCACTCGGATGCGCCCGAGCAGAGACGCCGACACCACGAACGACAGCGCGTCGGCGATCACCGCGACCGGTGCCGTCAGTACCTGGACCAAGACGCCGCCGATCGCGGGACCCGCGACGAAGGACGCGGATCTGCTCGCGCTGAGCCTGCTGTTCGCCTCGACGTACGACGTCGGCGGTACGAGGTGGGCGAAGAAGGAAGAGTAGGCCGTGTTGAACACGACCGCCGCCGCGCCGGTCAGCAGTGCCACCGCGTACAGCTGACCGAGCGTCACCGTGCCGAGCGCGTAGGCGATCGGGAGGGTGAGCAGTGCGGCGGCCCGGAACAGGTCGGCCAGCAGCATGAGTTGGCGTTTGCCGGGATGGTGGTCGACCCAGGCGCCCAGGAACAGGCCGAGCAGGTTCGGGGTCCAGACCAGGGCCGTCAGCCAGGCGACCTGGTTCGCGGAGGCATGCAACGCGCCAACCGCTATGAGAGGCATGACCAGTTCGGAGATGCGGTCACCGAACTGGGAGACGGACTGGCCGCACCAGAACCGTACGAAGCGGTGGTCCCGCCACAGCGAGCCCGGCGCGGGCCGGGTGATCCGACGGCCGCTCACTCCGCCGGGTCCGTGTCACAGTCTTGGTTACCCGCGGCCGTATCACGGTCCTCGCTCCCGGCGGCTTCCGGCAGCACGTACATCAGCAGGCGGACATCCCGGCCGTCCGGTGGCCGTCGGTCCGGGTCGCGGATGACGTAGGGCGCGATCAGTTCCTCCAACGCGTCCTTCAGCGCGGCCAGTTCGGCCGCCGTCACCACGATCCGGGTGTTGTTCGCGCCGGCCAGCCGCGCCCACTCCGGCTCCAGGCCGGGCGCCGTCTCGGTGAGCCAGCGCAGGGGCAGGCCGGCGTTGCGCGCGAACATCTCCCCGGCCAACACCCGTGCGGCCGACCGGCCTTCCGTGTCCTCCACGTCCTCCGGCATCTCGAACCGGAAGCCCGGTGCCACCGCCGCCCAGCGCCGCTCCCTCCGGTCCGTCCCGCCCTCGGCGTCACGGACCAGGCCGAAACCGGCGAGATGGCGCAGATGCCAGCTGGTGACGGACGGGGTGGCACCCACGTGCGGAGAGAGCCGGGAGGCGGTGGCCGGTCCGTACCGTTGAAGCCGTTCGAGAATGGCGAGCCGTACGGGGTGGGCCAGCGCGCGCATGGCCTTCGGGTCGGATATCTCCATGTCGCCGAAGCGATTGCCGGAATCCATGGTCCGAGAGTGTTCTCTCAGAAAGTCTGAGAGTCAACTCTCAGATCCAGCCAGGCAGTTGAGCCTTCGCATCCGGGCCGGCAGTCGAGTCTCAGCCCATCGGCTGCGGGGTCAGGCGTTTGTGGCCCTTCCTGTCGTAGTACCGGACCATCGCGAAACCGAAGAGCAGGCCGATGGCCGTACCGACTCCGATCATGGTCCAGGCGCGGGTCAGGCCCGCGTCGCCGCGTGCGTCGAAGTAGAGGATCGCCCTTACTCCGTCGCTGAGTTGGCGCATGGGCTCGAAGTGGGAGAGGAAGCGGTAGAAGCCGGGGACGGCTTGGAGGGGGACGGTGGCGCCGGAGGACGGCAGGCCCAGGACGATGAACACGAACATGGAGACCAGCTGGCCGATCCCGCCGAACGCGGCGTTGATGGCCTGCACGCCGAGGCCGACGGCGAGGGCCGCGCAGTAGGAGTAGATCCACAGCAGCGGGATGTGGGTGGCGTCCATGCCGAGGATGCTGACACTGGCGAGCATGATCAGGGAGACGCTGAGGAGGGTGATGCCGGCCGTCATGACCATCTTCAGGAGGAGGGTCTGGGTGCGGTCGATCGGGACGGTGGGGCGGCGGGTGTGCCAGGGGCCGATCTCGTTGTCGGCGTAGCCGAGGGCCGTGTCGACGCCGTTGCTGATGACGTTGCCGCCCATGAAGCCGGCCAGGACCAGCAGCAGGGTGTAGTAGAAGGCGGTCAGGCCGACGCCGCTGTTGTTGCCGATGGGGTGGCCGACCTGGGTGGCGATCCGCACCGGGTCGGTGAGGAGCAGTTTCCGCGTGGAGTCGGCCTTCGCGGCTGCCGCCGTGAGCTGCTTGCCGATGGTCAGGGAGGCCTGCTGGGCCGCGGTCGTCGAGATCTTGCTCGCGAAGGAGGAGCCGAGGCTGCCCTTGCCGGGGTTGGTCAGCACAGTGATCGTCGGCCGGGCGGTGGCGTTCGTGGTCGTCAGCGCGGCGACGGAGTCCGTGAAGTCGGCGGGGATGACCAGCGCGCCGTAGACCTTGCCGGAGTCGAGTTCCTGCTGGGCCTTGGCTCTGGTGAGCTGGCGCCAGTCGGCCGCGCGGCTGCTGGTGTTCGTCACGATGGCGTGGGCGATCTGGGTGCCGATGTTCTGCTGCCGGCCGGTGAGGGGCTTGCCCGTGTCGCTGTTGACGAGGGCGATGGGCAGGTCGTTCAGCTCGCGGTTGGGGTTGACGATGCCGCCCATGTAGAGCAGGGACAGCAGGAATGCGAGCAGGCCGGTGAGCACGGTGGGGATGAGCCACAGCTTGGGGCGGCCGAGGAGTGCGGTGGCGCGGAGGCCGGTGGGGGCGGGGGTGCCGGAGTCGTCGTCCATGGTGGTCAAGTCTGGTGCCGGAATCCGGTGGCGGCGGTCTGGAGACACGCCCGACGCCCCACTTGTTGCCGACGATTACTCTGGGCCCCTCGGTTGTCGCAGGTCAGGGAGAGGCGGTACGGCGTGCCACGTGCGGGACTCACCGCCGACCGTGTCGTGGCGGCGGCTGCCGACCTCGCCGACGAGGTCGGCTTCGAGAACGTCAGCCTGTCCGCGCTGGCCCGCGGCTTCGGCGTGAAGGACGCGAGCCTGTACTCGCACGTCAGGAACCTCCAGGACCTGCGCACCCGGGTCGCGTTCCTCGCGGGCGGCGAGCTGGTCGACCGGATCGCGGACGCGGTCGCGGGCCGCTCCGGCCGGGACGCGCTGGCCGCCTTCGCCGACGCCTACCGGGCCTACGCCCTGGAGCACCCGGGCCGGTACGCGGCCACCCAGATCCGTATCGACCAGGCCCTGGTCGCCGACTCCCCCGTCCTGCGCCGCACCGCCGAGATCACCTACGGCCTGCTGCGCGCCTACGGTCTGGAGGAACCCGATCTCACCGACGCCGTACGCCTGTTGCGCAGTACCTTCCACGGCTACTGCGCGCTGGAGTCCGCCGGGAGCTTCGGCCCGCCACGTGACGTTCAGCGGTCGTGGGAGCGTGTGGTCGACGCGTTGGACACGGCCCTGACGCACTGGCCCCGAGAAGCCGCGGCCGACTGACGGAGACGCCCGTTCCGGTCCACGCCCCAGGTGTACCGCTGACCACTTAGACTGGAAGCTTCGCGAATGTCACGTGCCACCCCGGGGGGAGGGAGCGCGACTTGTCTCAACAGCAGCTGGGACGTGGTCCCTTGAGAGCGCCGGGAGCGCCGGGAGCGCCCGGTCCGGTACCTCCGGGCGGGAGTCCGCCGGCCCGGTTCGTGGGCTGGCTGGGCCGGTTCGGGTGTGTGGCCGCCGGATACGCGGTGTTCCAGTTCCTGTTCGAGGTGCTGCCCGACTCGATCGACGGGGCGCCCGCCAAGTATCTGATCTCCGGGCTGAGCGGCCTCGCCACGGCCGGGATGACCTGGCTGGCGGCGGCCCTGCTCCGGGCCCGCACCGCCGGTCCCGCACCGCTCAC
>NZ_JAWOAI010000604.1:0-5326 GCF_033194735.1 Streptomyces sp. W16 | reverse complement strand
CTGACCGCCACGGCCACCGCCCCCGCGACGGCCTCCGGGTGGGCGTGGGTGGTCAGCGCGGACAGCCGGGCCTGCTCGGCGGCGATCTTCAGGTCGTCCCGGAACCAAGCCCCCAACGGGGCGACCCGCATCGCGGCGCCGTTGCCGTAGGACCCCTGCCCGCCGAACTGCCCCGTGGTGACCGCCCGCCAGTCCTCACCCTCGCCGACGCGGCGCAGCACACCGTGCATGGACGGACCGTACTTGCGCCCCGGTTCCCGCTCGTACTCGGCGGCGAACTCCCCTGCCAGCGCGTCCGGTTGCACCTCGCCGTGGGCCACGAGATGCGCGAACAGGACGAACGCCATCGCCGAGTCGTCCGTCCACAACCACGGCGCGGGCCGCAGCTCCCGCGCGGCCAACAGCTCCTCGGCGGGCTCGTCGGACCGCGTGAACCAGCCGTCCCCGAAGGCGTCACCCGTCACCAGACCGTCAAGGGAGGCGTGGGCTTGTATCGGACTGCTCATGATGGGGCTCCTGTTAATGATCGGCGGGCATCGCACATCGTAGTTAGGGTGCGTGGATGGAGCGGATCCTGGTGGTCGGAGCGACGGGAGCGGGCAAGTCCACGCTGGCCCGGGGCGTGAGCGAGCGGCTGAAGCTGCCGTACCACGAGATGGACGCCCTGTACTTCACCGGCCCCGACTGGGCCGTCAACGAGACCCTGACCGACGACGTCCTACGGCTCACCGCCGAACCCCGCTGGATCATCGACTCGATCGGCTCGCCCGAAGTCCGCGACCTGCTCTGGGAGAAGGCCGACACGGTGCTCTGGCTGGACTACGCGAAACATGTGATCATGCCGCGCGTACTGCGCCGCTCCCTGCGGCGCACGGTCACCCGCGAGCGCGTCTTCGGCGGCAACAGGGAGACCTGGACGGGCTGGTTGAGCCACGAGCACCCGGCCTGGTGGGCCTGGTCCCAGCACGCGGGCAGGCGCCGCGAGATCGAACGCCGCACCGGCGACCCCCGCTTCGCCCCGCTCACCACACGCCGGTTCGCCCACCCCCGCGACACCGCTGCCTGGCTCGTGTCCCTGGGCTGAGCCGTCAGAGGAAGGGCGTGCCCGCGTCGAGTCCGGAGAGGACCCGGCCGTACAGCTCCAGGTTGGTGCTGGGGTTGACGAAGGAGTGCAGGCTGAGCGCGTGCAGATCGCGTACCGCGCGCTGGACGGGAACGTCCCGGTGCAGCGAGGACGCGCCCGACGCGGACGCGATGAGGTCCACGGCCTCCTTGCACAGCCGGGTCGTATAGCCGCTCTGCGCGCGGATCCTGGCGCGTTCCGCCTGTGTGTACGGTTCGTCGTTGTCGGCCGCGGACTCTATCCGGGCGACGAACTCGGCGGTCAGCAGTTCGGCGCAGGAGATCTTCAACGCGGCCTCGGCGACCTGGAGATGGGTGACACCCGCCTCGTACTGCCGTTCGTGGAAGGTGTACGTGATGCCCCGCCGGTGGATGCGCTCGGTGAACTCCGCGAGGGCCGCCCGCGCCAGGCCCAGCGCGTTCGGTGCGGTCCAGGCGCAGAACAGCATCAGGACCGGCATCCGGTAGAAGGGGTCGTCGGCGTTGGCCTTGGAGGGGAAGCCGCCGCCCAGCAACTGCCCGACGGGCAGGACGCGGTGCGCGGGCACGAACACGTCCCGTGCGACGACGCTGTTGCTTCCGCTGCCCGCCAGCCCCGACACGTACCAGTCGTCGAGGATCTCCAGATCCGACATCGGTACGGCGGTCCACAGCACCTCGGGCGGACCGCCTTCGGACTCGACCCGGGCCGTCAACAGATGCCAGTCGGCGTTCTGACAGCCCGTGGCGAAGCCCGAGGTGCCGTTGACGACATAGCCGCCGTCCGCCGCTACCGCCACGGCATCCGGGATGAGCGTGCCGCCGACCCGCACATCGGGACCGGTGAAGATCTCGTCCTGAGCCTCGTCCGGGAACAGTGCGGCGATGTAGGAACACCCCGCCTGGATCAGCGCCATGAACCCGGTCGACCCGCACCCGGCGGAGAGCTCGCCCACCACTTCGACCTGCGTGCTCAACCGGCTCTGGTAACCCCCGTACCGGCGGGGGACGTTCATCCGGTACACCCCGGCGTCCGTCAGCGCGGACACGACGTCGGCCGACACCCGCCGCTCCTGCTCGGTGCGCAACGCGCGTTCGCGGAGCAGGGGTTGCAACTCCCGTACGCGTTCGACGAGACCGGCATCGGACGGGAGCGGAGCCATGGGCGACCTCCGAGCACTACGGGTCCTCACCGTGACGCGGATCGCACACGGTGTCAACGCCCGTGCTCAGCAAGGTGAGTTGAGGGACCGGTAGAAGTCGAGGTGGCCACGGGCCGCGGTGTCCCAGGTGTGGCGGGCGGCCAGCTCCCGTCCGGCGGCCCGCCGCGCCGGGTCCTCGACGGCGAGGGCGTGACCGAGCTCCGCGGCCAACTCCTCGGGCGTGGCGGCGAAACGCGCGGCGCCCCCGAACACCTCACGCAGCACGGGCAGATCCCGTACCACCAACGGCACTCCCGCGGCCAGCGCCTCCATCGCGGCGAGCCCGAAGCCCTCCTTGAGCGACGGGAAGGCGAACACGTCCGCCGCGGCGACCAGCGACGGCAGCGCGTCCTCCGCGACCTGCCCCAGCACGATCGGTTCTACGGCGAGTTCGGCGGCCCGCGCCTCCCAACTCGCCCGGTAGTCGCGGTAGTCGAAGAGGGTCTCGCCACCCGCGATCACCAGCCGGACGTCGGGACGCGCGGCGCGCAGCAGGGCGTAGGCCTCCAGCAGGTCCAGCGAGCCCTTGCGGGGCTCGATGCCGCCCACGGTGAGGACGTACGGGCCGAGACGGGCGCGCCAACTCGCCCGCTCGGCAGGGTCGGTGACGGCGAAGCGGTCGTATGCGACCCCGTTGGGAATGACCTTCGCCTCGATGTCCCAGCCCTCGGCCAGCTCCCGCGCGACCGCCTCCGACACGCACAGGTGCGCGTAGGGCTCGACGATCGCCCGCTCGTGGCAGGCGGCCAGTTCGGGGGTGGTGAAGTGGTCGAGGTGGTGGACCGTGCGGACACAGCGGCCGGCCGCGTTGGCGCTGATGCAGTCCTGCGCGTGGACGACGTCGTAGGGGGTGGGGTCGAAGGCGGTGCGGAGGGTGGCGATGGAGCGCAGGATGCGGGCGCCGACGGTCTCCTCGGGCGGGCCGTCCGGGAACGGTACGACGTGGAGCCGTACCGCCGGGTCCACCGGGCGGAAGAAGCCCGCGTCGCCGCCCCGGCCAAGCGTCCACACCGTGACGTCCTCGCCCAGTGCCGCGAGGGCCTCCGCGAGGGCGAGGGTGTGGACGACCCCGCCGCGCGGCTTGGTGGAGTAGCTGAGCAGGGCGATCTTCACGTACGGGACTCCCGGTAGGCGTCGGGGCGGCGCTCGTCCAGGTGCCGCAGGACGCGGCGGGCGCGGTCCGTCTCGGCGGCGACGTCGATCTCGGCGACGGCGAGTCCGGCCTTGGACCAGGTGCGCGCGAGGATGTCGCCGCCGGGGCCGACCACCTTGGCCTGGCCGAGGAAGCGCATGCCGCCCATGGCGCCGGTCTGGTTGGAGGAGGCGAGGACGACCTGGTTCTCGGCGGCGCGGGACTGGTCGTACAGGTCGAAGAGCCGGGCCTGGCGGTCCTGGGCCATGCGCGGGGCCCGGTTGGTGATGCTGGTGGGCCAGGCGGACAGGCAGGCGAGGATCTCGGCGCCGTCGAGGGCCAGCGAACGCGCCGATTCGGGGAAGGTCTTGTCGTAGTCGATGAGCATGCCGATCCGGCCGACCGGGGTGTCGAAGGCGTCGAAGCGGTCCCCTGCTGTGTACGCGGCGACCTCACCGGCCGGGAGGTGCACCTTGCGGTGCCGGCCGAGGACGCCGTCGCCGCTGACGCACACGGCCGCGTTGTAGCGCTCGGTCCCGCCGTCCTCGCAGTAGCCGACGCACACCACCATCTCGGCTGCCAGCCGGGCGACTTGGAGGATCAGCGGATCGTCCGGCTTGAGGGCCGGGGGGAGCGCCTGCGGGTCGGGATGACGCAGGTCGGACAGATAGCCGCCGAGAGCCGCGTCGGGCAGGACCAGCAGTCCGGCGGCGTTGCCGCGGGCGTCGTCGATGAGTTTCGCGACGCGGGCCAGGTCGAACTCCAGGTCGCGGCCGAAGTGGGCGGCCGCGGCCGCGATCCGGACGGTGCTCATACGCTGACTGCTCCCGGGGCTGGTCCGTAGGTCTCGGGCCGCCGGTCGCGCAGGTGTCCCATCGACCGGCGGGCGGTCTCCAGGGCCTGTGCGACGTCCAGTTCGGCGACGGCGATGCCGGACGCCACACCCGTGTCGGCGAGGATCTCGCCGCCCGGGTCGACGACCTTGGCACTGCCGACGAAGCGTAGCGACCCGAAGGTACCCGCCTGGTTGGCGGACAGCCACACGATCTGGTTCTCCAGGGCGCGGGCCCGGTCGAACAGGTCGAAACGCCGCTTCCAGCGGTCCTTCTCCAGATCCGCGCTCGCGTTCGTCCGCGCGCCCGGCCAGGCCGACACGCACACCCCGATCTCGGCACCGTCCAGGGCCAGCGCCCGTGCCGACTCCGGGAACGCCTTGTCGTAGCAGATCATCATGCCGATCCGGCCGACCGGTGTGTCGAAGGCGTGGAAACGGTCGCCGGACGCGTAGCTGGCGTCCTCGCTGAGCGGCTGGTGGACCTTGCGGTGGTTGCCGAGGACGCCGTCGCCGGTGACGCAGACGACGCTGTTGTAGTGGGCATCCCCGGAGGCTTCGCAATACCCCGCGACGACCGTCAACTCCCCGGCCAGGGTGGCCAGTCGGCGGATCTCCGGGCCGTCGAGGGCGAGTGCGGGCGGCCCTTCGTCCAGTGCGCTGTCGTCGTCCAGACTCAACAGGTATCCGCCGAGGCACGCCTCCGGCAGGGCGAGGAGCCGTACGCCCTGCTCCCGGGCCTCCTTGATCAGCCGTTCGGCGATCGCGAAGTCCTCCTCCAGGTCGCGGCCGAACTCGGCGGCCACGGCCGCCATCCGCAGCGTGCTCATGCCGTCCCCATTCCGGTCACCGTCGAGGCGACCGCCTCGGTGATCTCTCCGTCGGGCCAGCGCAGCCCGACCCCCTGCCCGGCGGTCAACTCCCCGCACACAGCGCCCGTTGCGGGCCCGGCCGGCAGCGGGGGTGCGTCCGGGCCGTCGGCGGTGAGCATCGCGAAACCCGGGAAACAGGTCAGCCAGTCGCCCATGGACGCGCCCGCGGGGCGGGGCACGGCGGCCA
>NZ_JAWOAI010000603.1:0-5331 GCF_033194735.1 Streptomyces sp. W16 | reverse complement strand
CGTCGTACTGGTGCTGGGCACGACCGCGCTGCTGACGCCGGGGGCCGAGATGCCGCGGGGGCTGGTCGCGCTCTGGTTCGCGCTGCCGCTCGCCCTGACGCTGAGCTGTCTGGCCATCGCGCGGGTCGAGGTGCACCCGTACTCGCACTGGGCCTCCCCGGCCGGTCAGCAGCTGCTCGGCACGCTGGCCCGGCACGCGGGCGGCGGCGCCGACGACCGTACGTATCTCACCTCCGTCGCCGTGCGCGGCATCCGCGCGGTCGGCGAACCGGATCTGCGCGCGGCCTTCGCGCACCGCGAGCAGTACCGCGAGCAGTTCGACGAGTGGCGGCGCTGACCTCGGCGTGAGAGCGCGCCAGGGGGCGCACAGGGGTCATTGGGGCCGACACCGGCCCGACGGTGCTTGCCTTCGCCGACAACCGAACGAAACATCCCTTTTGTTGCTGCCGTGCTCCGAAGGGATACGCCACCATGCGAGCCGCCGCCCTGTACTCGGCCGCCGGGTCCTTGCTCCTGACCACCCTCGCCGCCGCCCCGGCCACCGGTGCCCCGGGCGCCGTCGAGTCGGCCGGCACCGCGCTTGCCGCCGCGCACGCCCGGGCCAAGGGCATCGACTTCGGGAAGTGCCCGGACGCGCAGGACATGCCCGGCACCATGGAGTGCGGCACGGTCTCCGTCCCGCTCGACTACGCGCACCCCGACGGCAAGCAGATCAAACTGACCGTCGGCCGCGCCCGGGCCACCCACAAGGACCCGCACAACAGCAAGCGCAGAGTGCCCAGCCAGGGCTCCCTGGTCTACAACCCGGGCGGCCCCGGTGCCTCCGGCCTCTACTTCCCGCTGATCGGCATGCTCCCCGAGTGGAAGCGCATCGCGTCGGCCTACGACCTCGTCGGCTACGCCCCGCGCGGGGTCGACAAGTCGGCACCGCTGTCCTGCGAGGACCCCAAGCACTTCTTCAAGGCGCCCTCGCAGTCGCCGACTTACCCCTCGGAGTCGTACAAGAAGGAGCGCGTCGCCGAGGCCAAGGCCTACGCGCGCGGCTGCGCCAAGCGCTCCGGCAGCAAGCTGCGGTTCTACAACTCCCTCAACAACGCCCGCGACCTGGACGTCCTGCGCGCCGCCCTCGGCGAGGACAAGCTGACGTTCATGGGCGCGTCCTACGGGACGTACTTCGGGGCGCTGTACGCGACGCTGTTCCCCTCGCACGTACGGCGAATGGTTTTCGACTCGGCGGTGAACCCCGACCCGGAGCAGGTCTGGTACCGCAACAACCTCGACCAGTCGGCCGCGTTCGAGAGCCGCTGGGCGGACTTCCGGGAGTGGATCGCCAAGCACGACGACGTGTACGGGCTCGGCGACACGGCCGCGAAGGTGCTGCGCAGCTACGAGAAGGCGCAGGCGCGGCTCGCCGAGAAACCGGCGGGCGGCAAGGTGGGGCCCGCGCAGTTGCAGGGCTCGATCCTGTCGGCCGGGTACTACGACGACTACTGGCCGCACACCGCGGCGGCGCTGTCGGCCTACTTGAAGGGCAGGCCCAAGCTGCTGGTGCAGCAGGCCGGGCCGACGCCGGGGGCGGCCGTCGAGGCGGAGAACGGCAACGCGGTGTACACGGCCGTCGAGTGCAACGACGCGCCCTGGCCGAGCGAGTGGAGCGTCTGGGACCGGGACAACACCCGGCTCGCGCGCGTGGCGCCGTTCGAGACCTGGGACAACGTGTGGATGAACCTGCCGTGCGCGTACTGGCCCGAGCCGCGTCAGCAGGCCCTTGATGTGCGGACGGGCCCGGGTGAACTCCCGCCGGTGCTGATCATGGCTGCCGAGCGGGATGCGGCTACGCCGTACGACGGGGCGCTTGAGTTGCAACGGCGCCTGTCCGACTCGGTGTTGGTGACCGAGCGGGATGCCGGGACGCATGGGATCGCGGGTGGGGCCAACAAGTGTGTCAACGGGTATCTGGACGCTTACTTGTTGGAGGGGCGGCTGCCTGAGCGGCATGCTGCTTGTGCGCCGCATGCTGAGCCGAAGGCTGCGCGACCAGGCCGTGATTAGTCTGCGGGCCGGTGGGGGCTGGTCGCGCAGTTCCCCGCGCCCCTAAAGGACAAAAAACTACGCCAGGCCTGCTACCAAGTCGCCGATGTCCTTGCGGCGGCCCGTGTAGAAGGGGACCTCCTCGCGGACGTGCATGCGGGCCTCCGACGCGCGCAGGTGGCGCATGAGGTCGACGATGCGGTAGAGCTCGTCGGCCTCGAAGGCCAGGAGCCATTCGTAGTCGCCGAGGGAGAAGGAAGCGACCGTGTTGGCGCGGACGTCCGCGTAGCCGCGGGCCATCTTGCCGTGGTCGGCGAGCATGCGGCGGCGGTCCTCGTCGGGCAGCAGGTACCAGTCGTAGGAGCGCACGAACGGGTACACGCTGATGTAGTTGCGCGGCGTCTCGTCGGCCAGGAAGGCCG
This sequence comes from Streptomyces sp. W16, assembly GCF_033194735.1. NCBI lineage: Bacteria > Bacillati > Actinomycetota > Actinomycetes > Kitasatosporales > Streptomycetaceae > Streptomyces > Streptomyces sp. W16. The sequence goes on along the minus strand of NZ_JAWOAI010000603.1, from coordinate 2,878 downwards.
GGATGTGCGAGCGGTTGAACTCGGCGGGGCGGTGCAGCGCCATGTTCGACCAGACCGGCTCCAGGGCGCGGCCCAGCTTGGTGCGGCGGAAGAGGTTGTACGCCTCCTGGAGCTGGTCGGCGGTCTCGGCGTGCCACCAGATCATGAGGTCGGCGTCGGCACGCAGGCCGGACACGTCGTACGTGCCGCGCACCGTCACGTCCTTCGCGGCGAGCTGGTCGAACAGCTCCTGGACCTCGTCGGCGTATCCGGCGCGGTCCTCGGGCAGCACGTCCTTCAGCTTGAAGACGGACCACAGCGTGTAGCGGATGGCCTCGTTGAGGTCCTTGGCCAGCTTGCCCTTGTTCGGGATACGGCCGGGCTCGGTGGTGGGGGCGTCGTCGCTCATGGGGCTATTCTCCCGCTCCGCCGGACGCGCTCGGCACCGGGGCGCCGGTCAGCCGCTCGACGGCCGCGTACGCGCTCGCGATGGTGGCCGGGATGCCGACGCCGTCGTAGGCCGCGCCGCACACGGCGAGGCCGGGCAGCTTGGCGACGTGTTCGCGGATACGGGCCACGCGCGCGTGGTGGCCGACCGGGTACTGGGGCAGGCCGTCGGTCCAGCGGGTGACGCGGGTGTCGAGGGGCGTGGCGTCCAGGCCGGTGGCCTCGCGCAAGTCGTGCCGTGAGACGTCGACCAGCTCGGCGTCCTCGCGCTCCAGGACCGCCGTCTCGCCGTACCGGCCCACCGAGGTGCGCAGGACCAGCACGTCCGGGTTCTCGTCGGCGATCCAGCCCCACTTCTGGGAGGCGAAGGTGGACGCCTTGATGGTGCGGCCGTCGACCGGCGGGACGAGGAAGCCGCTGCCCTCGGGGAGTTCGGTGCCTGCGCGGCGGTAGGCGAGGGTGACCAGGGCCATCGAGGCGTACTCGACGGCCCCCAACTCGGCGGCGGCGCCGGGCACTTCGGCCCGCAGCAACTGGGCGGCGACCGGCGCGGGTACGGCGACGATCACCCCGTCGGCGTCCAGCACCCGGTCTCCGGCGACGACCCGCCAGCCCGCCGCGCCGCTCCGGCGCAGCTCCGTCACAGGTGTCCCGGTGAGGATCTCGGCGCCCCGCGCGCGGACCGACTCCGCGACGGCGAGCGGCAGTTGGCCCACTCCGCCCTCGATGCCCATGAAGACCGGGCCGGTCTGCTGTGCGGCGGCGGCGCGCTCCTGGATGCCCCGGACGGCCTCGGTGAGGGAGTCGTGGCTCTTCGCGGCCTCGAAGAGCTGCGGGACCGCGGAGCGCATCGAGATGCGGTACGCGTCGCCCGCGTAGACACCGCCCAGAAGGGGCTCGACCAGGCGGTCGACGACCTCGCGGCCGAGGCGCGCCGCCACGTACTCCCCGACCGCCACGTCCTCGCCGACCTCCGTGCGCGGCAGGTCGGCGTCGCGCTCGATGCGGTGCAGGCCCTCCTCCGAGAGGACCCCGGAGAGGGCGGCGGCGGTACCGGGGACGCCCATGACGTGACCCTTGGGCATCGGGCGCAGGGCACCCCGGGTCCAGAGCGAAGCGGTGGCGGTGGCGGGCGCCTGGAGGCGGTCGGTGAGGCCCACCTCGCGGGCCAGCGCGACGGCCTCGGGGCGGCGGGCCAGCATCGACTCGGCACCGAGGTCCACGCGGGCGCCGGCGATCTCGCCGGGCAGCAGCTTGCCGCCGACCCGGTCCGACGCCTCGACGACGGTCACGCGCACGCCTCTGTCCAGCAGCCGGTGTGCGGCGGCCAGCCCGCCGATCCCGGCACCGATGACGACGACATGCCCTGTACCCGTACGAGTCTCCACTTCGCGCATGCACCCAGCCTCTCAGACCCCACTGACAGTCCGACTCCGGCCCGTCGTCCGGCCGGTGTCCGGTGCGAGTCCCGACCGTGACCGCATCGGGACCGTTTCCCGCCAACGTCCCGCCCCGTCCCGGCGTCGAAGTTGCGTCAGTCGTCACGACGATCCTCGGGGGTACCGCCACATGCGCGCACACCACTCCATACGCCCTGGCCAAGCCCTGGCCGGACTCCTGCTGGCCTCGGCCCTCGCGCTGACCGGGTGCAGCGGCGGCGCGAACGACACCTCCGCCAGCGACGCCGGCGGGGACGCCAAGGCCGTGGCTCCGGGCACCGCTCAGCAGGAGGGCGCCTCGGGCAGCGGCAACGCCAGGACCAGCAAGTCCGTGCCCAAGCTCACCGCGAGCAGCATCATCCGTACGGCATCCCTCTCCGTGCGGGTCAAGGACGTACCGAAGGCCCTCGACGAGGCCCGTACCACCACCGAGATCGCGGGTGGGTTCGTCGGCAACGAGACGACCACCCGCGACGGGCAGGGCCACGAACGCACCCGGGTCGTCCTGCGGGTGCCCACCGACAAGTACGACGAGGTCCTCGCCGACCTGGAGGGCGCGGGCAAGCTGCTCGACCGGACCGCGAAGGCGCAGGACGTCACCGACCAGGTCGTGGACGTGGAGAGCCGCATCACCTCGCAGCGGGCCAGCGTGGCACGCGTGCGTGAACTGATGGACCGGGCCACCAAGTTGAGCGATGTGGTGGAGCTGGAGGGCGAGTTGAGCACCCGCGAGTCCGACCTGGAGGCGCTGCTCGCCCAACAGTCCTCTCTGAAGGACCGCACCAGCCTGGCCACCATCACGCTGTCCCTGTCGCAGACCCCGGTCGCGAAGGCCGCCGCGAAGGACAACGACCCCGGCTTCGTGGACGCCGTTGCGGGCGGCTGGCACGTCTTCGTGACGATGCTGCGCTGGGTCGCCCTGGCGCTCGGCGCGGTGCTGCCGTTCGCGGCCGTGGCGGCGCTGGCGCTCTTCGTGTGGCTGCGTCTCGTACGGCCGCGTCGGGCCGCGACCG
>NZ_JAWOAI010000602.1:0-5343 GCF_033194735.1 Streptomyces sp. W16 | reverse complement strand
TGTGCAGGAACTGGGCCACGAAGAAGGTCATGAACGCGAAGACACCGAGGCTGTGGCCGCGCGGCCCCCAGCGGCGGGCGTAGACGCCGGCGCCGACCACAGCGAGGAAGGTGAGGTCGCGGGCGACGGGGTGGTCGTGCAGTTCGGCGGCGGCGGCGAGCACCGGCAGGCCCACGCAGGGCAGCAGCGCGGTGGTGACGGCCTGCCCGCTCACCGTGGCGTCCGTCACCGTGAACAGGGCGAGCAGCGCGGCGAGGCCACCGGTCACGGCGCCCGCGAGGGACTGTCCGGTCAGCCCGCAGACGACCACCGCGAGGCCGATACCGAGGACGGCCCGACCGGCGAAACGCAGCCGCGTCCGCCCCGGGTCAGGAGCCACGAACACCCGCTTCAGCACTGCTTCCCGCCCCCTGCGCACACCCGCACGAAAAAGGCGCCGCGGAGATCCGCAGCGCCATCGACATGCCCATCACAACATCACCGGGCAGGCTGGCTCAAGTGACCTCCGAATCACTGGACCATTGGCACAGCGAAATGCAACTGGGCCATTGGTACAGTCTGATCTCATGAGCGTGGACGAACTCGACACCCGCATCCTGCGACTCCTCCTGGAGCAGCCGCGTACCAGCGTGCGCGAGTACGCCCGTCTCCTCGGAATCGCCCGGGGCACACTCCAGGCCCGGCTCGACCGGCTGGAGCGGGACGGCGTGATCACCGGCACGGGCCCCCACCTGTCCCCCGCCGCCCTCGGGCACCCGGTGCTCGCGTTCGTGCACATCGAGGTGACGCAGGGGCATCTCGACGAGGTGGGGGACGCGCTGGCCGCCGTACCGGAGATCGTGGAGGCGTTCTCGATCACGGGTGGCGGGGATCTGCTCACCCGGGTCGTGGCGCGGGACAACGGTCATCTGGAGGATGTGATCCAGCGGCTGATCAGCCTGCCGGGGGTGGTGCGCACCCGTACCGAGATGGTGTTGCGCGAGCGTGTCCCGCACCGGTTGCTGCCGCTGGTGGAGGCGGTCGGCCGCGCGGCCGGGAAGTGATCCTTGGCATCCTGAACCCATGAGCAATCTCGGCGGACTCTCGGTCATCTTCGATCTCGACGGAACACTCGTGGACAGCGAGCCGAACTACTACGAGGCCACCCGGCACACCCTCGCCGAGCACGGCGTCCCGGACTTCACCTGGGCGCAGCACGAGCACTACGTCGGTATCAGCACGCGGGAGACGCTCGTCCTCCTGAAGGAGCGCCACGGTCTGAGGGCTCCGGTGGAGGAACTGCTCGCGGAGACGAACGGCAGCTATCTGGCGCTGGCCCGGGCCGCCACACGCGTGTATCCGGAGATGCGGAAGTTCGTGGAGCTGCTGGCGGCCGAGGGTGTGCCGATGGCGGTGGCCTCGGGTTCGTCGCCGGAGGCGATCGAGGCGATCCTGACCGGGACCGGGCTCGACGCGCTGCTGCGGACCGTGGTCTCGGCGGACGAGGTGGCGCGGGGCAAGCCCGCGCCGGACGTCTTCCTGGAGGCGGCCCGCAGGCTCGGGGCGGCTCCGGCCGACTGTGTGGTCCTGGAGGACGCGGCTCCGGGCGCGGCGGCGGCGCACGCGGCCGGCATGCGCTGCATCGCGATCCCGTACGTGCCCGCGCAGGCCGACGCCCCCGAGTTCGCCACGGCTGGGCTGCTGTTTCGGGGCGGCCAGGCGGAGTTCAGCGCCCAGGGGGCGTACGACTGGCTGGCCGGGCACCGGGGGTTGTAAAACCCGAATGCGCCCGCTTGTTCGGTTCTGGGAGCATGCCGGAATGATCGACCGACTCGAACCGCTGGTCATCCGGCACACGCTCCGCGTCCCCACGCCCACGGGTCCCACGGGTGAAGGCGCCACCGTCGCGCGGCAGTTCGACGCCGTGCTGCTGTCCGTGGGCTTCAAGCTCTCCCCGGAGCTGCTGGAGCGGCTGTCGGGGCTGGCCGAGGAGACGGTCGCCGGTATCGCCGCACGTACCCTGCGGACGGTCCGCGAGATGGCCGGCGACCACGTCCCGCACAACGTCTACTTCATCGACTTCCCGGCCAACGTCCCCGACACCGTGGACTTCTGGACGGCGTGCGTCGCCGAGGCACTCCGCGACGAGGAGACCCCGGCCGCGACGCTCAAGCAGTTGCGGACCGGGGTGGTGAACCTGCTCGACCTGCCGACCTACGGCAGGTACCAGCACACGTACGCCGAAATGCTAGCCGCCCAGGACGAGTTGATCGCGGCGGCGGGCGACCGGATCACGGTGCTGCACGCGGGCGCCGACCTGGCCGATGAACTCACCGCCCTGTACCTGGAGTTGGCGGGCAGCACCACTCCGCTCAGCGAGGAGCACCGGCGTGATCTACGGGCGCTGGCCGAGCAGTGCGCCGACGGGCCGCAGCCCGAGGTGATCCCGGTCCGGGAGAACCGGGCGATCGTCAACGAGGCCCGGTTGGCGGCCGGTTCGGGGCTGCTGCTGGACACCGTCACCGATGTGCTGCGGCTGGCCTGCGCGTTGTCGGACGGCGATGTGACGCTCGTGGAGCCGACCCGTTTCCGGTCGCTGTCCCGGCCGGTGCGGCGCGCGCTGCTCGCGGGGCTGGACTCGGTGGTCGCCGCGTCGCCCGCCAAGCTCGCGGACGTGGCCGTGCATCGGGAGCGGTGGAAGCGGCTCGGTGAGCGGCTGCATCCGCACGAGTACCCGGGGTGGCCGGGTGCCGCCGAGGTGTTCGCGGTCGCGCGGGGTGAGCTGACGGCACGCTCGTTCGACAGCCGGGTGGAGGAACTGCTCGGCGAGAACGACGTGTTGGGAGCCGTAGAGCTGCTGAAGTCCGCGCCCGGCAGGCTGTTCCGCGCGCTGGACCGGCTGCTGCGCACGGCGCTCACGCAGGAGGAGCGGGACGCCGTGGTGGCCGCCGCCGGGCAGGTCGTGCCCGAGGTGTCCGGCCGGGTGGTGCTGTCGGTGCGTGAGCATCTGCACAACCGGGTCCGGGAGACCGGGGAGTTGCGGGTGTTCGTGAACCGGCGTGGCCGTGCCTGGGTGACGGACGACGAGCGGACGGTCGTAGGACCGGTGGAGCGGGCGCGGCTGATCGCCGTGCTCGACGACGAGACGCGGCGTCGACTGCCTTCTCCGGAGCGGCTGTTGATCGATCCTGAGGTACTCGACGTGGCGCTGCCGTTGAGCGGGAAGGCGACGGCGGCCGGGCTCGGTGTGCTGCCGCGTGGGTCCGTGTCGGCGGTGGAGGGCGAGTTGCTGCGCTTCTTCGTGTACTGGAAGGAGACCGAGCAGCGGACCGACTTCGATCTGTCGGCGCTGATGCTCAACGCGGACTACTCGACGAACACCTGGTTGTCGTACACCTCGCTCACCGACGTCGAGGGTGAGCACTCCGGTGACATCGTCGAAGCGCCGGACGGGGCCTCGGAGTTCATCAATCTGCGACTGGGTGCCGTGCGCGGGGCGTTCGTCGTGCCGCAGGTCCACATCTACGCCGGGGAGGGCTTCGAGGAGGTCGAGGAGTCGTTCTTCGGGTTCATGCTGCGTGAAGGCGAGCAGTTGGGGCGGCCGTTCGAGCCGCGTACCGTGCGGATGAAGTCGGAGCTGCGCGGTGCGGGGCGGGTCGCGCTGCCGCTGGTGTTCCTGCGCGGGGAGGACGGCCGCTGGCGGGCGAAGTGGCTGCACCTGTACCTCAAGGGCAGCCCGTCGGCGAACCGGGTGGAGGAGAACCGGGTGACGGTGGCGAACCTGCTGCGCGGCATCGTCGAGCGCGAGCACCTCACGGTGCGGCATCTCGTCGGCCTGATGACCGGGGAGGCGACGACGGTGACGCTGTGGGACGGTGAGCCGGTCCCGGACGGTCCTCCGGTCACCTACATCGGTCTGCGCCGCCCGGACGAGCTGCCCGAGGGCTCGCAAATCGTGACTCCCGAAAATCTGCGCGACCTGATCCCCGCCTGACTGCTACCGTCAGCCGTGGCGAGGCCATGAGCGGGCTTCCTTCTCACCTCCTTGAATCCAGTCCGTTCGCTTTCCTCGCCCTCGACGTTCCGTGAGGGGTGCCCCAGGGTGCCCCTCACGGCGTTTCCCGCGCCAAACCGAGCTTCTCTCACTTGTGGGACAATCCTCTATGCGCGGACGAAAGGCCACTCCAGTGAGCAGAGTGAACGACGGGGCCGACTACGGCAGCCTGCGGCTCGACCGCTCGGGTCAGGCCGAGGCCTTCGACGCCATCGGGGACCGCTACGACGAGGCATTCCCGCACAAGGAGGGCCAGGTCAGCGCCGGTGAGTGGCTGGTCGAGTCCCTCGGCCCGGGCTCGCGGGTGCTCGACCTCGGCAGCGGCACCGGGTTGCCGACCGCCCGGCAGCTGGCGGACGCGGGCTTCCAGGTCGTGGGCGTGGACCTGTCCGGACGGATGGTGGAACTGGCCCGGAAGTACGTCCCCACCGCCACCTTCCACCAACTGGACCTCGCCGATCTGCGCCCGGGCGGCCCCACCGACCTGGGCCGTTTCGACGCCGTCGCCGCGTTCTTCTCCCTGCTGATGCTGCCGCGCGCGGAGATCCCCCTCGCCCTGCGCACGATCCACCACCTGTTGCCCCCGGGCGGTCTGTTCGCCCTGTCGATGGTGGAGGCCCATGTGGACGACTTCGCGATCCCCTTCCTCGGCAACACGATCAGGGTCTCCGGCTACCTCCTCGACGACCTGCACAGGATCCTGGACGACGCGGGCTTCGAGATCGTGAAGGAGACCTCCTACACCTACGCCCCGGCGACCGCCGACGTCCCGCCCGAGGAACAGGTCTTCCTCTGCTGCCGACGGCGCGACTGAGGCCGTAGGACCGACCCGGCGGCCCAGCGGTCGCACCAGTGGACGGGACGAAGCGTGACGGAGCAGCACAGCCCTCGCGAAGGCCCCGCCGGAACCGCCCGGCGAGGCGGTTCGGCGAGCGGCCCGGAGCCCGTCCCGCCGTCGGGTCCGGGATGGCACCGGACGCCCCTCCCGCCCGTACCGCAGACCGACCGGCTCCAGTACCTGGACGTGGCGACGCGGCGGATCGCCCGCGGGATGGACCTGGACGAGACGCTGCGGGAGCTGCGGTGGGCGGCGGTGCCCGACTTCGCGGACGCGATCGTCATCCACCTGCACGATCCGCTGCCCGTCGGGGACGAGAAGTCCGCCGCGCCCGTCGTCCTGCGGCTGCACAGCGTCGACCGGGCGCCGGAGGCGAGGACGGCGCTGCTGATGCCGCACGCCGAGTACGCGGACGTGACCGACCGGGTGGAGCCGACGCTCGACGGCAGGCTCGCGAAGCTGCTGCTGGCCG
>NZ_JAWOAI010000601.1:0-5358 GCF_033194735.1 Streptomyces sp. W16 | reverse complement strand
GCGGCCACCACGGAGCCGGGCCGACTGCGGGCGATCGGCGCGCTGCTGGCCGTGCTGGTGGTGGCGTTCGGCGCGGTCACCGCGTGGCAGACCGACAGCCGCGCGACGGCGGCCGACGACGTGCTCCACCACAGTCAGCCGCTCAGCTCGGACGCGGCGGACATCTACCGCTCGCTGGCGGACGCCAACACGATGGCGGCCACCGGTTATCTGGCGGGTCTGCAGGAGACCCAGGCGACCCGCGACCAGTACGAGAAGGACATCAAGAGGGCCGCCGCGAAGCTCGTCACCGCCGCCGCCAACACCGACCCGGGCTCGTCGTCCGCGAACTACATCACGCAGCTCAACGAACTCCTGCCGCAGTACAAGGGACTGGTCGAGTCGGCCCGTGCCAACAACCGGCAGGGCTTCCCGGTGGGCGGCGCCTATCTGCGTGCCGCGAACGACACCATGCAGACCAAGATGCTGCCGACGGCCCAGAAGCTCTACAAGAGCGAGAACGCGCGACTGAGCGCCGACTACGGAAACGCGACGCCGTACCCGTGGTTCGCGATCGCCCTCGGGCTCATCGCGCTCGGCGGTCTGGCCTGGGCCCAGCGGCGCAACTACCAGCGCACCAACCGGGTGTTGAACCACGGCCTGGTAGCCGCCTCGGCCACCACCGCCGTCGTCCTGCTGTGGGTGGTCGTCGGCCACACCGTCGCCCGCGCGGGCCTCAACGACTCCTACGACCACGGGGTCAAGTCGCTCAACGTGCTGCACGACGCCCGCATCGCCTCCCTGAAGGCCCGCAGCGACGAGAACCTGACGCTGGTCAGCCGGGGCGCCGAGACCCACAAACTCGCGGACGACACGGTCATGGACGCCTACGACTGGGGCTACGACCAGGAGATCGCCACGCTGGGCAAGGGCCTGAAACTGGCCGACTCGCTCGCCGACGACTCCGCGGGCCGCAAGCCCGTCGCGGTCGCCAACAGCTCCATGACGGTGTGGATAGCCCGCCACAAGAAGGTCAGCGACTACAACAACGCGGGCGACTACCAGAAGGCCCGCGACGGTGTCATCGGCAAGGACGGCGCGACGGCCGAGTGCTTCAAGTCCGTGGACGCCTCGCTGGAGACGGCGCTGACCCACGAGACCGAGGAGTTCCAGCGGTCCGCGGGTGACGGCCTGGACGCCATGACCGGCCTCACCGTCGGCGCCGCGGTGCTCGCCGTGCTCGGCGCGGCCGGCGCCGTACTGGGCGTCGGGCGCAGGCTGTCGGAGTACCGGTGAAGGGGGGCGTGACCATGCGAGCACGCAGTGACTTTTTTCGCCGCCTGAGGGCTGTACGACGCCTGCGGATCAGCCTGAAGGGCTGGGGCGGGGTGGGTGCGATGGCGGTCGTCTGCGTCCTCGCGGTCGCGTTCGTCCTGCTGCTGCCGCTCACCCAGTCGCGCGGCGAGGCCGGCGCGGACGTCGGCGGACAGGGCACGGCCCAGGGCATCCAGGCCAAGGCGCCCAAGTGCGACGAGAGCACCATCCAGAACCAGAGCCCGACCCCGTCGGACGCCGGGGGCACCACGATCGACGCCATCAAGGCCCGCGGCGTCCTGAAGGTGGGCGTCGACCAGAACAGCTACCGCTGGGGCTACCGCGATCCGAACAGTGCCAAGGGTGACCTGGCGGGTTTCGACATCGACCTCGTCACGGCCATCGCCAAGAACATCTTCGGCAGCTCCTACAGCGACGACAAGATCCAGTTCCTGGCCATCCCGACCAACGAGCGCATCCCGGCGATCCAGAACAACCGCGTCGACATGGTCGTCCGCACCATGACGATCACCTGCGACCGCGCCAAGCAAGTCGCCTTCTCCGCCCCGTACTTCGTCACCGGCCAGCAGGTCCTCGCCCCGAAGGTGTCGACGATCACGGGCTACAACAACTCCCTCGCCGGCAAGCGGATCTGCTCGGCGGCGACCTCCACGGCGAACGGCCATCTGGACGCGGACAAGGGCAAGAAGATCCCCGCCAGCGTCAAGATCATGGACCCCGTCCCCAACCAGCTGGACTGTCTGGTGAAGCTCCAACTCGGCGAGGCCGACGCGGTGGTGACCGACGGCGCGCTCGCCGCCAGCCAGGCCGCACAGGACCCGACGGTGGAGCTGAAGGGCAGCCCCTTCACCACCGAGTACTACGGCGTGGCGATGAACCTGAAAGCCACCGATCTGGTACGCCGGGTCAACCGAATACTGGAGACCTACCGCACCAGCCCCACCGGCTGGCGGGCGTCGTACACGAAATGGCTGCTGCCCACCCTGCGCGCGGACTCGAAGTCGGCCAACCCGCCCGTACCGCAGTACAAGTGACGAACCGTCAACAACCGAACCGAACAGACACGGACCACCGGCGGAACACAACGCAGCGAGAGGTGATCGATGGGCGTCACGGGACCCCCCGGGCCGGTAATGGACCGGGACGAGGTGGACCGTGCGCTGGCGCGGCTCGGCGCGGAGCACGAGGCCATCGAGACCTCGCTCCTCGCCCTCCAGGACCACGCGGGCCGCAGACTCCTCGAAGGCGCCGAGCTCACCGGCACGACCAAGGAGCGCTGGGCGACCACCGACGCGTCGATCACCCTGCTGTGGGCGTACTTCGACGCGTACACGGACGCGTTCCACGCCGCCCAGAGCATCCGCTCCCGGCGCCGCTGGTCCAGCCGTGAGGACCTGGTCGAGCTGACCGAGCTGCTGCGCGGCGAGTCCGTCACCGTCGCCGGATCCACCACGGCGACCGCCAACGCCCCGACGCTGACCGGCGGTTCGAGCAAGCTGAGCCACCAGTTCTCGCTGAGCGCGCTGGTCGACGAGATGAACGACCTGTACGCGAACTCGCTGGACATGGTCGTCACCTCCGACGCGGTGTGGTCGGCGCTGCCCGCCCGGATCGATTTACTGGCCGCCGAGTTGCAGCGCACCCGACAGCTGGCCCACTCCGTCGGCGTCCGCCCCGGCGAACACCCCGCGGGCGACGACCTGGAGCGCATCACCAGCACTCTGACCGAGCTGCGCGAGCGGGTCATCTCCGACCCGCTGGCCTACTGGGTGCGGGCGCAGGGCAGTTCGGCGCCCGGCGGCGGCCGGCCCGACACCACGGTCTACGACCGGGAGGCGCGCGCCCTGGAGGAGGTGCGGCGGGAGATCGACGCCGTGCTGACCGTCCGGCAGGACGCGGAGGCGCGCCTGGTGAAGCTGCGGGACGTGCTCTCCCGCGCGGACCGCACGCTCGCCGAGGCGCGCACCGCGCGCGGTGAGGTCCTCGCGAAGATCGCGGCCACGGAGGTGCCGGTCGTCAGCGGACCGCCGACCGTGCTGCAGGAGCAGTTGTCGACGGCCGCCGAGTACCGCAGACACGCCCAGTGGCACCGCCTGTCCCCGCTCCTGGAGTCACTGGAGCAGAAGGCGGAGGACGAACTGCTGCGCGCCCGCGAGTCGTTGACGGCGGTCACCCAGCCGCTGGCGGTCCGCGCGGAGCTGCGCGGCCGGCTCGACGCGTACAAGGCGAAGGTCGCCCGGCACGGCCTCGCGGAGGACCCGTTCCTCATCGAGCGGTACGACGCGGCGCGCCGCATGCTGTGGAGCGCGCCCTGCGACCTGCGCGTCGCCGAACAGGCGGTGCTGCGCTACCAGCACGCCGCCGCCGAGCAGTTGAGCGCTCCCCGGACCCAGCCGCAGGGCGGGCCCGAGGACATGAGGGGGCCGGGCGCGTGAGTGACGAGGGAGAAGCGGGGTCGGTCATGAGTGAGGCACAGCGGAAGTGTCAGCGGCCCGGCTGCGAGGGGTCGTACGAGGACATGGGCGGCGGCGAGCTGTACTGCGACACGTGCGGTCTGGCACCGGTGGTCTCGGCTGGGGGTCCCCCCTCTGGGGGAGGGGCGCTCGGTTCACCGCCCACCGGGATGACCGGCGGCGGCAAGGGCTCGCGGGGTTCGGGCAGCAGTTCCCGTACCAGCAGCCGCAGTTCGCGTACGTCGTCGAAGTCGCGGCGCTCGGTGTCGGGCCGGCTCTCGCGCTCGGTGTCGGGGCAGTCCTCCGGGCGCTCGGTGTCGGTGCGCAGTTCCGGTTCGTCGTCGGCGTCCTCGACCCGCGGCCGGCTCGGGGTCGGCCTGGTGCAGGTGCCGGACGTGCCGCGGCCCGACCCGCGCGCGATGGTGCTGGAGAACCCGGAGGTGCCCGAGCGGAAGCGGTTCTGCTCGCGCTCGGACTGCGGTGCGCCGGTGGGGCGGTCCCGCGGGGACAGCCCGGGGCGCACGGAGGGTTTCTGCACCAAGTGCGGCAACCCGTACTCGTTCACGCCCAAGCTGGCCGCCGGTGACGTCGTGCACGGCCAGTACGAGGTCGTGGGCTGTCTGGCGCACGGCGGTCTGGGCTGGGTCTATCTCGCCGTGGACCGCGCGGTCTCCGACCGCTGGGTGGTGCTCAAGGGTCTCCTCGACACCGGCGACGAGGACGCGATGGCCGCCGCGATCTCCGAACGGCGCTTCCTCGCCGAGATCGAGCACTCCAACATCGTGCGGATCTACAACTTCGTGGAGCACCTGGACCAGCGGACGGGTTCGCTGGACGGGTACATCGTCATGGAGTACGTCGGCGGCAAGTCCCTGAAGGAGATCGCCAACGACCGCCGTACGGCGACCGGGAAGCGCGATCCGCTGCCGGTGGAACAGGCGTGCGCCTACGGCATCGAGGCCCTTGAGGCGCTCGGCCACCTGCACAGCCGCAACCTGCTGTACTGCGACTTCAAGGTCGACAACGCGATCCAGACCGAGGACCAGCTCAAGCTGATCGACATGGGCGCGGTGCGCAGAATGGACGACGACGAGTCGGCCATCTACGGCACCGTGGGGTACCAGGCACCCGAGGTCGCGGAGGTCGGCCCGTCGGTGGCGTCCGACATCTACACCGTCGGCCGCACCCTCGCCGTCCTCACCTTCGACTTCCAGGGCTATACGAACGTCTTCGTGGACTCCCTGCCCGACCCGGACAACATCGAGGTCTTCCGCCGCTACGAGTCGTTCTACCGGCTCCTGGTGCGCGCCACCGACCCGGACCCGGCCCGCCGGTTCGCCTCCGCGCAGGAGATGGCCGAGCAGCTGACGGGTGTGCTGCGGGAGGTCGTCTCGGTGCAGACCGGCCGCGCCCGGCCGTCGCTGTCCACCCTGTTCGGCCCCGAACTGAAGGTCACGGACACGGAGTTGTTCCCGCAGCTGGACGAGGACGTGTCGCTGCTGGGGGCACGGGTGGTGCGGCCCCGGAAGCGGTAGGCCACCCGTGTCGACGCCGCAGGCTCGGGCGCCGCACTGCCCGCCGCAGTGCCTAC
>NZ_JAWOAI010000600.1:0-5369 GCF_033194735.1 Streptomyces sp. W16 | reverse complement strand
TGGCTTCGAGGCGCGCCGCGAGCCGATGGGCAAGCGCATCACCGCACGGATCGCGCTGACGGACGGCCCGGACGCGGGCGTCACCGGCGGCGGCCCGCTCCGCACGTGAGACGGAGCCGTCCGGCCTGGGCGAGGCGCTGGTGCACAAGTGCCGTGCGATTCCGCCGAGTTGAGGTGGTCACGGCGTCGGCGGGACGCGGTAGACGGAGACGTGGGAAGTCGACTCGGCGGTGAACTCGGAGCCGTCCCAGTCCGCGTGTCTCGACTCCAGTTCGAAGCCCGCCAGCTGGGCCATGAGGTCGAGTTCGGCCGGCCAGATGTAGCGGTGCGGGCTGAGGTCGAGCCGTGCCTGCCCGGCGCCGTCGAACCGGAAGTGGTGCGACACGACGTGCTGGTTGAGGACGTCGTAGGTGTCCAGACCGATGTAGTCGGGATCGGTCAGCCAGACGGTGGCGTGCTGGCCCGGCGGCAGCTTGCGCAACTCGGGTACCCAGAGTTCGATCACGAACCGGCCGCCCGGTGCGAGGTGGCGGGCGGCGTTGCGGAAGCACTCGACCTGCGCGGCCTGGGTGAGCAGGTTCGAGATGGTGTTGTAGACGAGGTAGACCAGGCTGTACGTCCCGGGGACGACAGTGGTCGCCATGTCGCCGATGGTCACGGGGATCGTCGCCTCGTCCGCCTTGGTCCGCAGTCGCTCCACCATCGGCCGTGACAACTCGACGCCGGTGACGGGGACTCCGCGCTCGGCGAGCGGCACGGCGACCCGGCCGGTCCCGATGGCGAACTCAAGGGCCGCGCCGTCCCCCGCGAGTTGTGCGAGTCGGTCCACGGTCGGCCTCAAGGTCTCGGGCGCGAACATGCCGGTGTCGGGGGTGTCGTACCGCCGGGCGGTGTCGGCGTCCCAGATCTTCTCCTGATGCATTCCCCCAACGCTCGCCGCCGGCCGCCGAGTTGTCCAACGAATTCCCGCACCGGAATGGCCGGAGGAACTCGCCGATGCGGGTGGCGAGTTGGGGCCGGAGTTGCTGCGGGAGGTGGTGGCCCGTCCCCGCAAGGATCAGCAGTTCGGCGCCCGGTACGGCGGCGGCCGTGGCGCGAGCGCCGCCGACGTCGCACACGATGTCGGCGGCGCCGTGCACGACCGGCTTGGGCACCCGCAGTGAGCGAAGACGTTCGGTGCGGTCGACCACTGCCCGTGCGTCGAACGCGAAGCCGGGGGACGCGGCGAGTCGCAGGGCGCGCACCTGCCACTCGACGAATCCCCCCGTACTCGATCGCGATCATCTGGGCGATCATGCCGCCCATCGAGGAGCCGACGAGATGGACGGCGTCGAGGCCGAGCGCATCGAGCAGGCCGACGGTGTCGGCCGCCAGGTCGGAGAGCGTGTAGGCGGCCGTCGAGAGGTCACCGGCCGGGGCCGCCGCGAAATCCGGTACGGGCGCGTCGGCGAGATGTGTCGACCGGCCGGAGTCGGCCGAGGAATTCGCCCGACACGCGGAAGTACCTCGCCTCGCCTAGAGTGTTGTGGTCGACGTGTTCATTCCGGTCGCCTCTCGCCGCCGACGCTTTCCGTCGATTCCCCTTATGACGTACTCAAACAGTTCGAGCATTTCGGGAGGAAAACACCATGCCTTTCGCCACCAGTACGGATGGCACGCAGATCTTCTACAAGGACTGGGGGTCGGGGCAGCCCGTCGTCTTCTCCCACGGGTGGCCGCTGACGGCCGACGCGTGGGATCCCCAGCTGAAGCTGATGGCGGACAACGGCTTTCGCGCCGTGGCCCACGACCGGCGCGGGGGCGGACGTTCCGGTCAGCCCTGGCACGGCAACGACCTCGACACGTACGCCGACGACCTGGCAGCGGTCATCGAAGCCCTCGACCTGCACGATGTGATTCTCGTCGGCCACTCGACGGGCGGCGGCGAGGTCACCCGCTACATCGGCCGGCACGGGTCCGGGCGGGTCGCCAAGGCGGTACTGCTCGGCGCGATCCCGCCGTTGATGCTCAAGACGGACGCGAATCCCGAAGGGCTGCCGATCGATGTCTTCGACGAGATCCGCAAGGGCGTGGAAACGGACCGTTCGCAGTTCTACAAGGATCTCAGCGCCCCGTTCTACGGCGCCAACCGCGACAACTCGACCGTCACCCAGGGGACTCGCGACGAGTTCTGGCTCTGGAGCATGACCGTGGGAATCAAGGGTGCCTATGACTGCGTCAAGGCGTTCTCCGAGACCGATCTCACCGAAGACCTCAAGAAGATCGACGTTCCCACATTGATCGTGCACGGCGACGACGACCAGATCGTTCCCATCGTGGCCTCCGCCGACAAGTCCTCGAAACTCGTCAAGGACGCGACCTACAAGATCTACCCGGGCGCTCCGCACGGCCTGGCGATGGTGCCCGCGTTCGCCGAGCGGTTCAACGCGGACCTCCTCGCCTTCGCACGCGGCTGACCGCGCCACCGTCGCGGAGCGTGACGTGTACGCGGGGACGAGACGCACGTGCACTGGAACGTCGTCACTTGCTCCGCGGGTGGTAGGCGAGTTGGCGCTCGACGCTCGCCGCGGCGAAGTCGCCGAGGCCGTTGACGACCTCACCGGTCTCCAGCCGGGTCCCGCGGGCAAGTCCTGTTCCCTTGAGTACGGCGCCGCGGCGGTCGGGGTCGGGGCAGGTGAAGTCGTCACCTGCGGCCAGCTGAACGCCCCGCGCCGAGATGGCCCCGATGACCTGGGCACCGTCACCGATGGTGCTGGATCCGACGATCTCGGCGCCGTTGACGAGCCGGGCGCGGTTGCCGACCGACAGTAGGACGCCGGGCTCGTTGGCCTTGATCTGGACACCGCCGGGGCCGAGGGAACACTCGTCCCCGATCTCGATCCGCCCACCGTTCGCGGCGATCACCAGCGTCGAAGGGTAGAAGGTGTTGCCGCTGCCGATGGAACACGTCCCGCCGTCGCACCGCACCACGACACCTGGGAAGAAGGTGTTGCCCTCACCGATCACGGCATCGTCGGCGATCAGCGTCGAGAACGGATCGAAGACGGTGTTCGTCTCGGCGAGGGCGGCCATCTCGGCGAGCGTCAGGAACGCGTTCCTGCGACGGTGCTCGTCCATGAGCCCGATGATCTTGTCCTGCACTTACGGTCAGCTCCCCTGGTCGGTCAACTCATAGTCGCTCGCGTGGTCGTGGACGTGCTCGACGATGAGGTGTCCGCCCAGGCAGCGTCAACTCACTTGAACCCAGAGATGGTCGGCTGCCGTCGTGCCGGACTTCAGCAAGGCGAGCGGTACTTCCACTGCGGGAAGTACTGGCCCCAGTCCGCGTGGGTGAGGGCGGGAAAGGCGCTGTCGCAGATCCGGGAGGCGACCCGCCGGGGGTCGGGGTCCCACAACAGGACGGTCCAGTCCTCGCCGCCGGTGGCCAGCGTACGGCCGTCGGGACTGAAGGCGAGGGTGTCGACCGGTTTGGTGTGGCCCGACAGCAGAGCCGGCTCCCGGGCGTCGCCGTGGCCGTTCACGTCGTACAGCCGCGCGGTGCGGTCGGAGCTCGCGGCGGCCAGCATCCGCCCGTCCGGCGCGAAGGCGACGGCCATGACGCCGTCGGCGTAGCCCGCGAGCCGGTCCCGTAGCGCCGGACGCCGTGGATCGGTGATGTCCCACAGCCGTACCGTGCGGTCCTCGCCGCCGGTGGCGACGCTGCGGCCGTCGGGGCTGAACGCCACGGATTTCACCGCGCTGGTGTGGCCGGAGAGGACCGCGAGGCGGGTGGGGTTGCGCGGGTCGGTCAGGTCCCACAGCACGGCCGTCCGGTTGCGGCTGGCCACGGCGAGGGTACGGCCGCCGGGGGCGAAGGCCACGGAGTCCACCGCGTCGCTCTCCCGCACCTCGGCCAGCAGCCGCGGACGATGTACGTCCGTCGCATCCCACAGTTGTACGGCGCCCTGCTCACTGCCGGTGGCGAGGGTGCGGCCGTCGGGGCTGAACGCGACCGAGTTCACATGACCGGTGCGCGAGGGAACCACCGCCAACTGGCGTGGCTGGGCAGGGGGTTCGAGGTCCCAGAGGCGAAAGGTGCTGTCGGCGCTGCCACTTGCCAGGATGCGGCCGTCCGGCCGGAAGACCACCGAGTTCACGGGGCCCGCGTGGCCGGTGAGCGGTGGCAGTGCGTGCGGCCGGCGCGGGTCCGCCAGGCTCCATAATCGCACCGTGCGGTCATAGCTGCCGGTGGCCAGCAGGCGTCCGTCCGGACTGAAGTTGACGGAGTAGACCGAGCTGGTGTGGCCGGTCAGCGCGGGTCCCGGAAGGTCCCACAGGCGGGTGGTCTGATCCTCGCTGCCGGTGGCCAGGGTGCGGCCGTCGGGGCTGAAGGCCAGCGCCCCGACGCTGCCGGTGTGGCCGGTGAGGACCGGCAGTTCACGGGCGGGACCGGAGCCGGTCACCTCCCAACGGCGTACGGTGCCGTCGACGCCGCTGGTGGCGAGGGTGGAGCCGTCGGGGCTGAAGCCCACGGCCTCGACCGTGTCGGTGTGCCCGGTGAGTGCCACCGTCGTGCGGGCGTGGCGCGGGTCGACCACATCCCACAGCCGGACCGTGAAGTCCGCGCTCCCGGTGGCCAGTTCGCGGCCGTCCGGGGTGAACGCCAGCGCGGTCACGGCGTCCTTGTGACCGGGAGCGGCGAACAGTTCCCGCAGGGGTTCGTCCGCCCCGGTCACGTCCCAGAGCCGGACCTTGTGGTCGGCGTGACCGGTGGCGAGCGTCCGCCCGTCCCGGCTCAGCGCCATCGCGGTCACATCGGCGCGTACTGGCGACTCGGCGCGTACGCGCGGCTGTTGAGGATCCGACAGCTGCCACAGCCGCATCCCGTCGCGGGTGGCCGTCGCCAGTGTCCGTCCGCCGGGGCCGAACGCGACTCCTACGACCGGCCCTGCGTCGCCCGGCAGCCGTGCCAGGAGTCGGGGCCGCCGTGCGTCACCGATGTCCCACAGCACGATCGCGCCGTCCTCGCCGCCCTCGGCCAGGAGCCGGCTGTCGGGACTGACGGCGACCGCGCGGACAGCGCCGGCGAGACCGGGAAGCACGCTCAACTCCGTTGGCCGGTAAGGGTTTTCGGCCTGCCACAACGCTACCGTCCGGTCGGCGTCTCCGGTGGCCAGTACCCGGCCGTCGGGGCTGAACGCGACCACGGTGACCGCACCCTTCTGGGCGGTCAGCTGAGTGGCATAAGGGGTGGCGAAGGTGCTGAGCAGAGTGCCGCGCGCCTCCGGGGTGGGCGAAAGCCGGTACGCGGCCAGGCTCAACTGGGCGGCGAGGGCCGGGTTCGCCGCACGTAGCGCGGCGGCCTTGTCGGCCGTTCGCTGCGAGCCGGC
>NZ_JAWOAI010000599.1:0-5377 GCF_033194735.1 Streptomyces sp. W16 | reverse complement strand
GCCGCCCCCGGTGTCCTCGCGCACGGAACCCTCACCCGCCGCGGCTCCGGCGGCAGACGGCACCTCGGCGCCCGCCTGCTCCGGCACCGGTTCTCCGACGGGCGCGGACTGGGACTGCTCAGCTTCCGGGGTCGTCACCCGACCAGCGTAGGCCACTGCCGACCCGCAACTCCGGACAGTCGGCCGGCGACCACTCGGCCGACAGGTCCCGGCAGGCCACGAACAGCGTGCCCGGGCGGCAGCCGATCTCGTGGGTGCAGCCGCCGTCGGAGGCCGGGAGCACCTCGTCCAGGATCACGTCACCCAGGTCGGACAGATCACGGACGCCCGGCACGTCCAGCACGTCCGGCGCACCGGTCCCGTCCGGCGCATCCGGCATGTCCGCCCGGAAGACGGTGACCCCGGTGTAGCGGATGACCAGGTCCTCGTCATGCTTCCAGCAGTTGTGCCGGAACCGGATCTCGATCCCGTCGTCGCCGCTGCGGACGGCCCCCTGCGGTACGAGGTCCTTCACGCACCGTCTGCCCCGGAAGGCGTAGTGCCCGGGGTCCGTGGCGAACTCCCGCGCCCCCGGCGGCAGTCGATCCGCGAACCCGGACAACTCCGCCAGATACAGCTGGGGATCGATCACCCCCGTCACGTCGCCCACGCGTCCGTCGAGGTCGACGTACCTCATACCCCCAGCTCCGCCGCGATCCGCCCCGCCCGCACGGCGCCCACCAGCTCCGCGTGGTCCGCCTCGGTCCGGTCGGCGTAGGCGACCGCGAACGTCGCTATCGCCTCGTCCAGTTCGTCCTTCTTGCCGCAGTACCCGGCGACCAGGCGCGGGTCGGCGCTGTGGGCGTGGGCGCGGGCCAGGAGGGCGCCGGTCATCCGGCCGTAGTCGTCGATCTGGTCGGCGGCGAGGGCGGCCGGGTCGACGCTGCCCTTGCGGTTGCGGAACTGCCGTACCTGGAACGGCAGTCCGTCGACCGTCGTCCAGCCCAGCAGGATGTCGCTGACGACCTGCATCCGCTTCTGCCCGAGCACCACGCGCCGGCCCTCGTGCGGGACGGGCGGCGCGTCGAACCCGGCGGCGAGCAGATGCGGCACCAGCGCCGAGGGGCGGGTCTCCTTGACCTGGAGGACGAGCGGTTCGCCGCGGTGGTCGAGCAGCAGCACGACGTACGACCGCGTGCCCACGCTGCCCGTGCCGACGACACGGAAGGCGACGTCGTGCACGGTGTGCCGGGCGAGCAGCGGGAGGCGGTCCTCGGAGAGCGTGCCGAGATACTCCTCCAGGGACGCGGCGACCGCCGCCGCCTCCTCGTCCGGG
This sequence comes from Streptomyces sp. W16, assembly GCF_033194735.1. Taxonomy (NCBI): domain Bacteria; kingdom Bacillati; phylum Actinomycetota; class Actinomycetes; order Kitasatosporales; family Streptomycetaceae; genus Streptomyces; species Streptomyces sp. W16. The sequence goes on along the minus strand of NZ_JAWOAI010000599.1, from coordinate 4,062 downwards.
ATCCGGCGCAGCACGGGTGAGGCGTCGACGAAGCGGCGCCCGCCGTCCTCGGCCGCCTCGGTCGACCTGGCCGCGAACCGCCCGCTGGTGTTGCCCCGCGCCTTCTCGGAGACCCGCTCCAGCGTGCCGAGCAGGTCGCGGGCGTCGGCGTGGGAGACCAACTCCTCGTCCGCGATGGCGTTCCACGCGTCCAGCACCGGGAGCTTCGCCAGCAGGCGCATGGTGCGGCGGTAGGAGCCCACCGCGCCGTGCGCCGCCGTACGGCAGGTGTCCTCGTCGGCGCCTGCCTCCCGGCCCGCGAGCACCAGCGAGGCGGCGAGCCGCTTGAGGTCCCACTCCCAGGGGCCGTGCACGGTCTCGTCGAAGTCGTTCAGGTCGATGACCAGGCCGCCGCGGGCATCGCCGTACAGCCCGAAGTTGGCCGCGTGGGCGTCGCCGCAGATCTGGGCGCCGATCCGGGTCATGGGGGTGCGGGCGAGGTCGTAGGCCATCAGGCCGGCCGAACCGCGCAGGAAGGCGAAGGGCGTGGCCGCCATCCGGCCCACCCGTATCGGTGTCAGCCCAGGAATACGGCCGCGGCCGGACTCCTCCACGGCGGTCACCGCGTCGGGGCGGGAGCCGTCCAGGTCGAGAGCGGCGTGCGCGCTGTGCGGGACGCTCTCCCGCAGCGCCTTCCCCTCTTCCTTGGGCGATCCCTCCACCGGCCAGGTGGCGAAGCCCCGCACTCCGGGCAGCCTGCGCCCCACACCGATTCCGGCCTCGGTCATACCGACCGCCTCCCCCGCACTTCCGCACGCACGAACATCAACTCGCGACGACCGTACAGCCGGTGGCGAAAACACGTCAGACCCTGTGGACAACTCGGCGCCTGTGGACAGCTCCACGTCTGTGGAAAACCCACGGCGCCCGACGAACCTCGCGAGGGCCGGGCCTCAGCAGTTGCCCGACTCCCACCCCTCGGGCAGATGCACCTTGGCCCACTCGCCGAGTTCCCGGAGCGCCGGTTCCAAGGCCTTGCCGGCCTCGGTCAGCCGGTACGAGACGCGCAGCGGCGGGCCTTCGTCGACCTCGCGGACGAGCAGGCCGGCGGCGCCGAGTTCGGTGAGCCGGTCGGAGAGCATGCGCTCGCTGATGCCCGGGATCGCCCGGCGCAGGTCGGAGAAGTGCATGGGCTGTGCCATCAGGACGGCCACGATCGGCCCGGTCCAGCGCTTTCCGAACAGCTGGAAGACACGGGTGATCCCCTTGTCGACCTGCTTGCACAGGTCCGTGCCGTGTTCCTGCTCGACCGTCATGGCTTCAGGGTACTGCCCTCTTGAATGGGGATGAAAAAAAGTAAGTACCTGTGTTATTCATAGTCGAGTACGAAACTTCATCTGCTGAGCAAAACGATTGCCGGCACTCCACGCCCCCTGGAGACCTCCATGGCCACGCTTCTGCACATCGACTCCTCCGTGTTCCCCGCCGGCGCCTCCGCCTCCCGCGCCGTCGCCGACGCCTTCCGCACGTCCTGGGAGGAACAGCACCCGGAGGGCACGGTGATCCACCGCGACCTCGCCGCGAACCCCGTCCCGCACATCACCGCCGACGCCCACACCGCCGGCTTCGCCGACCCGGCCACGCACACGCCCGAGCAGGCGGCGGCCTTCGCCGAGCGCGTGCAGCTCATAGAGGAGCTGGAGCAGGCGGACGCGGTGCTGATCGGCGCCCCGATGTACAACTTCGCCATCCCCTCGACCCTGAAGGCCTGGCTGGACAACGTGATCCTCATGGGCCGCACCGCGGGCACGGAGGACTCGAAGATCAAGGGCACCCCGGTCACCGTGATCGCCAGCCGCGGCGGCGCCTACGGCCCCGGCACCCCGCGCGAGGGCTTCGAGTACGTGCAGACCTATCTCCGCGCGGTCTTCGTCGACGCCCTCGGCACGGAACTGGAGTTCATCGTCCCGGAGCTCACCATGGCCCCGCAGAACCCGGCGATGTCCGACCTGGTCCCCCTCTACGAGGCGTCCCGCGAGCGCGCCCTCGACGACGCGGCGACCAAGGCCAAGGAACTGGCGGAGCGCCTCGCCGCGTGACGTCCGCGCCGGGGTGAGGCCACCGACGAGGAGGTGTCACCCCCGCAGCGAAACGACGAGTTCGTGGCCCGTGAGCCAGAGCCCTCCACAGGTCAGGGCGAGGCCGACGAGCGTCATCAGAGCCATCATGAACTGCATGTAGGGGGACAGACGGGCGGCTGCGCGGCCGGGATCGCGCGGGTCGTAGCTGAGCTCCAGCCGCTCTCCCCCCGTCGAATCGCGGTAGTGGTGCACTCCGCCGTCGAGGTCCGTGTACCGGTACACCCTGGTGTTGTTGGTGTAGTGGTCGAATTCGGCCGACACCGTGATGCCGTGCCTGGGCAGCCGTCGGCCGTCGTGGAGACCGCGCCCCATGACGGCCACCAGAAGCACCCCCACAGCGGTGAAGAGCTGCACGAACGGCAGCACTGCCACGAACTCCGAGCCACCGCGCACCCCCACCATCACATCGATCACCACGAAGACGGCGATCACCGCGAGGACGGAGAGCACCCGCCGCGACGACCACCAGGGACCTCGCGCGGAGGCGGAGGCAGGGGCGTCGGTGATCGTGACCAGGTCCTCGCCCTCGGGACGCGGATCCAGCGGCGCGCGTTCGGTCAGGCGGGCCCGCACGGCGGCACCGAACGCGGACACCGCTGCCGCACTGGTGTCGTGCACCGCGTACACGGCACCGGAACGGCCGGCCCGAGCCGTCGTCAGGACGATCTCGGCGGTACGGTCCGCACCGCGGACGTCCTCGATCGCCGCCAGCGGGATCCGGACCGTACGGCCGTCCTGTTCCCACAGCACATGATCCAGGCCCTCTTCGAAACGGGCTGTGGCGTCACGACCGCGCAGAACGATGGAGGACGGTGAAGGAGTCGTTGTCACGCCCGTAGGACACTCGCGAGCGCGACGGGGTTGCACACGATCACCCAGGACGAGCGGCTCCCCCGACCGTGAGATACCTCACCGCCGAAGCCGACACCGGACACGAAGAAGCCCCTCAGGTCCGAGACCTGAGGGGCTTCTGTCTGTGCGCGAGGGGGGAGTTGAACCCCCACGCCCTTTCGGGCACTGGAACCTGAATCCAGCGCGTCTGCCTATTCCGCCACCCGCGCATTGGGTGTGTCCTCGGGCTGTTCCCCCAGGGGGCTGGCGCCTTCCGACATGCAGAAGATTAGCACGGTGCCCGGGGTGGATTCACATCCCTTATCCGCACCCCCTGACCTGCCCCGGGAACCACCAGGACCCCCTCCGAACACCCCGCACCCCCCGCTACGTATCAACGTGGGCCGGTTCACGTATCAACCTCGTACCGGTAGCGGCCATCTCCCCAGGAGGGGGACAAGGTCCACAGTCAGGTGCGGGACACTTGTCTGCGGCCCCCTCTACGATCCTGGGCAGGAGTAGTGCAGAAGGAGTTCGACGGGCCGACAAGGGGGAACCAGCCGATTTACCGGCGCGTGGATACGATCAGTAAGCAGTACCAAGGCAGCCGGCACGGCAACCAGTGCGGCAACGACGGAGGAGGTGCCCCATGGGAGTCCTGAAGAAGTTCGAGCAACGCCTCGAAGGTCTGGTCAACGGCACCTTCGCCAAGGTGTTCAAGTCCGAGGTCCAGCCCGTCGAGATCGCCGGCGCGCTCCAGCGCGAGTGCGACAACAACGCGACGATCTGGAACCGCGACCGGACCGTCGTACCCAATGACTTCATCGTGGAGCTGAGCACGCCGGACTTCGAGCGGCTCAGCCCCTACTCCGGCCAGCTCGGCGACGAGCTCGCCGGCATGGTGCGCGACTACGCCAAGCAGCAGCGCTACACCTTCATGGGACCCATCAAGGTCCACCTGGAGAAGGCGGAAGACCTCGACACCGGGCTGTACCGGGTGCGCAGTCGTACGCTCGCCTCCTCCACCAACCAGCAGGCACCCGGGGCCGGCGCCCCGGCAACACCCCCGGCTCCGGCCGCGGGACGGCCCGGCGGCTACGGCTATCCGCCC
>NZ_JAWOAI010000598.1:0-5431 GCF_033194735.1 Streptomyces sp. W16 | reverse complement strand
GCCTCCGCCGCTGGCGCCGACGCGTCCGGCTCCGGTGGATCCGGCCAATGTGCCGTTGCCGCCCTCGCCCACCCGCCCGGCACCCGCGACCCCGGTGGACCCCGCCAACGTGCCGTTGCCGCCCTCGCCCACCACCACAGGACGGCCCGCGGTCGCGCCGATCAACACCTCCGACGCGCAGTCGAACGGCGGTACCGGCACCGCGTCACCGTCCGACGGATTCGTCACCGCACCGACCAGCCCCACGCCGTCCGACGGGTTCGTCACGGCACCGACGAGTCCCACGGACGGCTCGGACACCGGCAACGCCAACTAGCCGTCCCGCACTGCACGTTCGCGCACCCAGACCTCCATCCCCGAAAGGGATGGACCGCACCACCAACAACCAGCAAGGAGTACTCCCATGCCCAATTACGCCGTCAACTCGGACACCACCGCGTCCACTTCGCAGGCCCTCCTCAACGACTTCTCCCAGCTCCAGGACAAGCTCAACGAGGTCAAGGGCAAGATCTCCACCCTGCTCGCCGACGGCTACAGCACGCCGGCCGCCCAGCAGAAGTTCTCGCCGTTCTTCGACGAGTTCGCCAAGGGCTTCGACCAGCGCAGCAGCGACCACAGCGCGGCCTCCCCGCGCCGCAACCACCAGGCCGCGACGAGGGCGGCGACGACGTGGGCGGCCACGGCGTGCGGCGTCATCGCCTGCGTCTGCCGCATGGGAGTCATGCCGTGCCCCGACATGTGCGTCATCCCGGCCATCGCCATCCCGGCCCGGGGCCGCGCGAGGTCGAAGCCGAGGTGGAGCCCCGTCTGGGTGGCGAGCATGGCGGCACCGATGCCGGACAGGGACCGCTCACGACCGCCGAGCAGCCACCCCGTCCCGAACACGACGAGGAATCCGGCGCCGTCCGCCCATAGCGGGGGCGTCGCGCCGGTGGCGAGCCCGTGCCCGGCGGCAGCCAGCAGCACACACACCGCGGCGAACACCGCGGCGCGCAGGCTCCGTACCGCCGGTGATGCGCTCATGGTGACGGATCCTCCCACGGGCCGCTGCCGCCGTAGCCGTCGATGGCTGTTTAGGGGGCAGCTCATATCTGGTTCATGGCTTGGTACGGCGGTGACGCGTGGGGCGTTCAGTCCGGGCGGGCGGACTCCTGCGCGCATTCGTCGATTTACCGGGATACGGCCACCGGTGCGGCGGCCGGGTTCGGCGAGGTCCGGGGGCAGGCGGCCACCCCTGATGGCCGCTCCCGATTTGACAGCCCTGCGACCGACGCCTAAAACCTAGCCACATGACATTCATTTTCAAAACCGCGAATGCGGCGGACCGGTAGTGCGCGTCGCGTTCGTCGGCAAGGGCGGCAGTGGCAAGACCACGCTGTCGGCCCTCTTCGCCCGCCATCTGGCCCGCTCCGGCGCCCCCGTGCTCGCCATCGACGGCGACATCAACCAGCACCTGGCCGAGGCCCTGGCCCCCGGCACCGCACCCGTTCCCGCCCCTCCGCTCGGCGCCCACCTGACCGAACTCAAGGACTTCCTGCGCGGCACCAACCCGCGCATCGCCTCCCCCGAGGCCATGATCAAGACCACTCCACCCGGACGCGGCTCACGCCTGCTGCGCCTGCTCGGCGACGACGAGGTGCACGCCCGGCATGTGGTCCGGGCGGGTGACGTGCCGCTGATGGCGACGGGCGAGTTCGCGGAGAGCGACCTCGGGGTGGCCTGCTACCACTCCAAACTCGGCGCGGTGGAGCTGTATTTGAACCACCTGGCCGACACCCCCGGCGAGTACGTCGTGGTCGACATGACGGCGGGCGCCGACGCCTTCGCCTCCGGTCTGTTCACCCGCTTCGACCTCACCTTCCTGGTGGCCGAACCCACCCGCAAGGGCGTCTCCGTCTACCGCCAGTACCGGGACCACGCACGGGAGTTCGGGATCCGGATCGCCGTGATCGGCAACAAGGTGAGCGGCGAGGACGACCTGCTCTTCCTCAAACAGGAGGTGGGCGACGACCTGCTGACCCACCTGGTCCACTCCCCCGCCGTCCGCGCCGCCGAACAGGGCCGGGCACAGGGCGAGTTGGAGCCGCACAACACGCACGCCCTGCGGCTGCTGCGCGAGGCCGTGGACTCCTGCCCCCGGGACTGGCCGACCCTGCACCGCCACGCCGTCGAGTTCCACCTGCGCAACGCGCGGGCCTGGGCGGACCGGGCGACGGGCCTGGACCTGGCCGCCCAGGTGGACCCGGACTACGTACCGGGCCCGCCGGCCCTGGCCTGACGACCACCGCACCCTTCCGACTACCTGACAGGACACCCCTTTTCATGTCTCTCGACGTCTCCCCGAAGCTCCTCGCCGAAGCCGAGCACGGCACCATCCGCGAGGCGGACTTCGTGGACACGGTCCGCACGTCCCTGCCGTACGCCTACGACCTCGTCGCCGGCCTCGCAGCCGAACTCCACGACGGCACCGCGGACTTCACCGACAACCAGACCCCGCCGCCCTCCGAGATGGAACGCGGCCAACTGCTGCGGGCGTTGGCCAGCGACGCGATCCGGGGCAGCCTGGAGCGCCACTTCGGGGTGGCCCTGGCCTTCCAGAACTGCCACCGGGTCGCGGCGTTCCGGCCGACGGCCCGGGACGGGGAGACCTATGCGCGGTTCACGTCGGTACGGTCCCAAGTGCTGAACCAGTCACCGGAGTTCAGGGACTGCTGACCGGCAGCACCAGCGCGGCGAACCGCTCGGCGTCGTCCAGCCACGGAATGTGTCCGGCGCCCGGCTGGATCACGAACTCGGCGTTCGGGAACAGTTCCGCGTATCGCGCGATCACGTGCGGCGGAGCGGAGATGTCGAACTCCCCGGCGAGCACGCGCACCGGGGAGGCGAAACCGGCCAGCGCCGCGCGGGTGTCGGCGGGGCTGAAGGCTCCTTCGGCGGCGTAGCCGGCCGCGGCTTCCGCGTTCTTCTCCTTCGCGTCGGCCTCCTCGAAGGCACGCGCCGCCTCGTCCCAACGGGCGTGGGCGAAGGGCGAGATGGCCTCCCACGAGTCGGGCGTGGCCCGGCCCGCGGTGATCTCCTCCAGCGCGGCGAACGCGGGTCCGAACCACGGTTCGGACCCGCGCAGCCGTGCCACCTGGAGCCGGTCCTCGGCCGAGATCCCGATGCCGACCGCGTAGACGCTGGGGGTGACCAGGGTCAGCCGGGCCACACGGTCCGGGTGGCGGGCCGCGTACAGCGCGGCCAGATTCGCACCGGCCGAGTGCGCGAGCAGGTCGATCCGGTCCAGGCCCAGGTGTTCGCGCAGCGCCTCGACGTCGGCCACGAGACGGTCGCAGCGGTAGGACGCCGGGTCGACGGGGATCGCTGACGCGCCGGTGCCGCGCAGGTCCAGCCGGATCAGGCGGCGGTGGGCGGTCAGGCCGCCGAGGGTGCCGAGATAGGCCGAGTCCCGCATCGGTCCGCCGGGGAGGCAGATCAGGGGTGGGCCGTCGCCCTCCGCGTGATGGGCGAGGCGGGTTCCGTCGGGTGCGGTGAAGATCGGCATGGGCGTGAGCGTGTCAGGGGGCCGGACATGCGGCAACCGGATTCCCGGGCGCGGTGCGTGCGGCGAACGGGCCGGTCCGGTTCCGCGCTCCGGACCGGCCCAGCTGTCACTTCTTCTGCTCGACCCGCACCCAGTCCACCTCCGCCTGCACTCCCCCGGCGGCGACCTTGTCGACGCTCGACTGCGGCAGGCCCCAGTACGGCGTGGTCACCTGGTTCCAGCCGGCCGGATACGCGCCGCCCAGCGCGAGGTTGAGGATGACGTACTGGTTGTGGTCGAAGACCCATTGGCCGCGCGTCGATTCGAGTTTGTTGCGGGTGGTCTCCTGGACGAGGTTGTCGTCGACGTAGAAGCGCATCGCGGTCGGGGTCCATTCGACGGCGTACGTGTGCCACTGGTCGATGGTGCCGCCGTTCGGGTAGGTCTGGCGGGCGCCGATGTTGCCGTCGGCGGAGTAGCCGGGGCCGTGGAGCGAGGTGCTCGTCCAGTTCGGGTAGCCGATGTTCTCCATGATGTCGGTCTCGCCGGAGGCCGGCCAGGAGACCGACGGGTTGTCGACGTTGCTGCCTAGCAGCCAGAAGGCAGGCCAGAATCCGTCGCCGACCGGCAACTTCATGCGGGCACTGACCTTGCCGTACGTGAAGTCGAACTTCGTGTTGGTGTCGATGCGGCCGGACGTGAAGTCGTAGGTACCGCCGCCCGCCTGGGTGCAGCCCTTGCAGTACTTCGCCGCGAGGATCAGCTCACCGTTCTGTGTACGGACGTTGTCCGTCGAGTCGACGTACGCCTGGGACTCGCCGTTGACCGAGCCCATCTCCGTGCCGGTGCGCACGACCCGCCACTTGGAGCGGTCCAGGGCGGCGGACGTGAAGTCGTCGAAGAACGTCGTCTGGTACGTGCCCGACTGGTCGCCGGGGAGTGCGGGGTAGGCCGCCGCCGCGCTGCCGCCGGTGCCCCAGACCTGGAACTCGTAGAGGGAGTAGCCGAATTGGGCCGTGTAGGGGGCCGGGTTGTAGAAGGAGCGGCGTTCCTTGCCGAGCATGCGGACGTAGCGGCCGGTGACCGGCTGGGGCAGGGTCACCGTGTCATGGCGGCCCGTGGCGTCGGCGGGGGCCTGGATGTTCGCGCGGCGGGCGGCGATGTCGGCGGCCGAGGGCTCGTAGACCGTGCGCCAGGTGGTGTTGTCGTCGGAGACCTGGAGCAAGTAGTCGACTGCGTACGCCGATTCCCAGTAGAAGTCGACCGTGTCGATCGTCGAGGTCGCGCCGAGGTCGACCGAGACCCAGCGGTCGGCGTTCCAGTCGCTGGACCAACGGGTCGCGTCGTCCTTGAGGTTGGCGGGCCAGCCGCCGTCGGTGACGTACGCCGGTGAATTGCCGTTGTGCTGGTAGTAGTTGGAGTACGCCGGGTGGTTCAGGGCGAGGTTGGTGCGAATCGTGGACGCGGGGGCCGGTTCGCCGCCGTAGACCTTGAAGGAGTAGAGCGAGTAGCCGTAGGGCGTGGCGCGTTCCAGGCCGCGCAGGCGGATGTAACGGCCCGTCACTTCCTGGGGGTACGTGCTCGTGGTGACCGAACCGCCGGTGCCGGCCGTCTCCGTGTAGAAGGGCGTCCAGTCGGTGCCGTTCTTGGAGACCTCCAGGACGTATCTCTTGCCGTAGGCCGTCTCCCAGTCGAGGGTGACGCGGTCGACGCGGATCGTCGTGCCGAGGTCGAGGCGGATCCAGGCGTCGTCGGCGAAGTTGCTGGACCAGCGGGTGGCGCCGTCGCCGTCGAAGGCGAGGCCGGGGGTGGTGCCGGCGTTCTCGCTGCCGGAGGCGGTGACCGCGGCCGGGTTGGCGGCGTAGGCGGCGGCCGCGCGGTCGGTGTCCCAGGTCGCCGCCGCGGCGA
>NZ_JAWOAI010000597.1:0-5438 GCF_033194735.1 Streptomyces sp. W16 | reverse complement strand
GAGCGCGAACGCCCCGCCGGCCAGCACCGCACCCGCGGCCCCGGCACCGAGCGCCGTCCGGACGAAGGAGCGACGGCCGGCTCCGGCCGGGCAGCCCGGGGTTTCGGCAGTGGACATCGGACGGGTCCCTTCACTACGGCCAGTGCTGTTCGTGGTCTCGTCGCTCATCAGGCGGACTTCCTGATCTCCAGCAGGTCCGGCACCGGTGCCAGGTCCTCCAACAACTGCCCGGTGGCGCCGTCGAGTCGGGCCTTGTCCGGCTGGCTCAGCTGCTCGACGGGGGTCCAACTGCCGCCGTGGTGCGCCGAGTCGAGCAGCTTCTGCAGCCGGGCGACAGCGGCGTCGACGGTCGGAAGCAGCGTCGGGGACTCCTTGGTCAGCAACGGCTTGAGTACGCTGAGGAGTTCGCGAGTGCCGGAGAGGTTGCTGTCGACGGTCGCGAGGTTGGTGCCGCTGCCCTCGTCCGTATCGCCGGTCAGCTCGAACTGCAGGGCGTTCTCCAGGATCTCGTGGGCCCGCAGCGGCAGGTCGCCCGGGTCGAAGTCCTGGGTGGGGAACGCCTTCCGCAACCCCACGACGGCGGTGGCGAGTTGCTGCGCGGGCACCTTCAACTCGCCCGCCGACTGCCCGTGCCACAGCCCGTACTCGATACGGTGGAAGCCCGCGAAGTCCTTGTCGGCGACTCCCCCGGCCAGCCCGTCCGCCCGGCCGTTGATCTTCTGGTCGAAGTCCTCGAAAGTTCCGTAGGCGGCACCGAGCGAGGCGTAAGTGCGGTGCGCGGTAAGCCAGTCGGCGCGCGCCTTGCCGAGGTGGTTGCCGGCGATGTCGGCGCTGAGCTGCCGGGTCTGGGTTTCGAGAGTGGCCAGGCCCTGGTCGACGTACACCTTGTAGGCCTTGAGGGGCGCGGCGAGGTCGTTCTCGGAGACGGGGACAACCGCCCTCACCGTCCCTCCCCCGCCGCTGACGTGCACGGTGGCGGAGGTGACGGCCTTGGCGCCGGTGGGGACGCAGCGCCAGGCGTACGAGCCGCCCGCGACGGTGGCGACCAGGTCCCGGGTGGTACCCGGCGCCAGGCCCTCGACCTCGCCGTAGACCGCGCCTGTGGCCGGGTCGATGAGATACACCTCGGCCGTCTTGTCGCCGGTGTTGTGCATCTGGAAGGTCTGGCGTCCGGTGTCGGGCGCGGTGAAGCCCTTGCCGCACTCCGTCTCGGAGACGGCGACCGTCTCGGAACTCGCGGGCTTGGGGCGGGCGAAGGCGACAACGAGCCCGGCCACGACGGCGGGTACGGCGACCACGGCCACAGGCACGACCCAGACGGGACGACGGCGCGGAGACGAGACGGCCTCCGGTGCGGGCGTGGGCGCGGGCTCCGTCTGCGTCTGCGTCCCCGTCTCCGTCGTCTTGATCCGCTCGCCGCGCACACTTCGCACTCCCCGCACTCCGCGCACGAACAGCGGCAGCACCACGGCGAGATAGCCGACGTAGCCCACGACCTGGAGCCAGGTCATCGCGGGCATCAGGTTGAACACGCCCTGGATCAGGGTGCTGTACCAGGAGTCCGCGTCGACGCTGCCGCTGAGGTCGAAGGCGTATGCCGTCAGGCCGGGCAGGACGCCGCCCTCCTGGAGGTCGCGCAGGCCGTAGCCGAGGACACCGGCGGCGATGACGACGAGGACGACGCCGGTGGCGGTGAAGAACTTCGTCAGGTTGATCCTGAGGACCCGGCGGTACAGGCCCCAGCACAGGCCCGCCGCGAGGACGAGGCCGATGGCGGCGCCGGTCAGGGGGCCGGAGGACTCGCCGGCCGCGCGGGCGGTGGTCCACAGGAACAGGGCCGTCTCCAGGCCCTCGCGGCCGACCGCGAGGAACGAGGTGAGCATCAGGACGCCCGCGCCCATGCCGAGCGCGCCCGTCACCTTCTCCTTGATCTCGCCGGCAAAGGTGCGGGCCGAGCGGCGCATCCAGAACACCATCGCGGTGACGAACGCGACGGCGATCACGCTGAGGACTCCGCCGAAGGTCTCCTGCGCGGTGGCGGAGAGGTTCGCCGCGGTGAACGTGAGCACGGCACCGAAGCTCAGCGCGAGGGCGATCGCGGCCAGCACGCCGGTCCATACCTGCGGCAGGCGGGACCTGGCGTCGGCGCGGACGAGGGTGGCCACCAGGATCGAGACGATGAGTCCCGCTTCCAGCCCCTCCCTCAGCCCGATCAGAAAGCTCGGAAACGCGTCGTCCCACATTGGGTGCGACCCCTCCTGGGTTAGTGAAGGCATGCCTTACTTCGCGGACCATCATGACTACATGCATGTAGTCGGTCGGTCATGAATCGGCAACGACCGGGCAAAAGTGCGGAACTCCTCGCGGGCCACGATCGTCTACAGTTGAGTAGACCGTCTACAGATTTGTAGTCAGACATCGGCGAAGGGGCTCACGACAATGACCACACCCTTGGACCTGGCGTCCCAGCTCGCCGTCAACGTGCTGGACGCCAAGTCGCTGCTGGCCGCCTTCGGTGTGCTGGGGGTCGGCGTGGTGATGTTCGCCGAGACGGGGTTGCTGATCGGGTTCTTCCTGCCCGGCGATTCCCTGCTGTTCACGGCGGGCCTGCTCTGCACGGGCGGCGCGGACAGAGCCGTGAAGCTGTCGCTCCCGCCCCTCCTGGTCGCGGCGGCGGTGGGCGCGCTCGCCGGAGCGCAGTGCGGCTATCTGCTCGGCCGGAAGGCGGGCGGCGCGCTGCTCACCCGCAGTCGCTCGGCCCGCTTGCACGAAGGCGCCCGGCGGGCCGAGGAGTTGCTCGATCGGTACGGCCACGCGAAGGCGGTCGTGCTGGCCCGCTTCGTGCCCGTGGTGCGGACAGTGCTGAACCCGATGGCGGGCGCGCTCGGGGTGCCCGTCCGGACGTTCACCGTGTGGCAGGTGGCGGGCGGTCTGGTGTGGAGCCTGGGACTGACGCTCGCCGGTTACGCGCTCGGTTCCTCGGTCCCGAACGTCGACAAGTACCTGCTGCCCATGGTCGCCCTGATCGTGGTCGTGTCGCTGCTCCCCCTCGTCGCCGAGGTGCGCCGCTCCCGCAGGGCGGCCCGGGCCGGGGAGGCGCACGGATGATCCTCGTCGCCTTCCAGGGGTCCTCGATCGACGGCTCGGCCTACGAGGACGTGGTGAACTCGGCGCGGCAGGCGCCCGGTTGGCTGGACGACACGGTCTCGGTCTGGTCGGCGTACGGGCTCGCGGTGTTCGCCGTGCTGATGGTCGTGGGCTGGTGGCGGGCGCGCCGCGTGGGTGCCGAGGCGGCGGTGACGGCGCTGGCCGTGCCGGTGGTCGTGGTGGCCGTGTACGGGATCGACTCCCTGCTGAAGGCGGTGGTGCGGGAGAACCGCCCCTGCCGGAGTCTGCGGGTGGTCACTCTGGAGGCGTGTCCGGCGCCGGGCGACTGGTCCTTCCCCAGCAATCACGCGACGATCGCGGCGGCTGCGGCGGTCGCCCTGTTCTTCGTCTCCCGCCGGCTCGGTGCCGTCGCGGCCGTGGCCGCGCTCGCAATGGCGGTGTCCCGGGTGTGGGTCGGGGTGCACTATCCGCACGACGTCGTGGCGGGCGTCCTGGTCGGCACGCTCCTCGCGTTCGGCGCGATGGTGTTGGTGCGGCGCCGGCCGAAGTCCCTGGTACGGCGGATCACGGCCGGCCGGCTGCGACCGCTGGTGGTGTCATGAACCGCAAGGACGTCGCCGAACTGGCGGGCAGCGTGGGCGTGGGTGCCTGGACCGCGTTCGGCGTGCTGAGCATGGTCGTGATCGGGCGCGAGGGCGTTCCGCTGTTCACGGACGAGGATCTGCTGTCGTGGTCCGTCGCCCATCGCCCGGACATGGCGGTGGCGGTGGCACGCGGTGTGACCGCGACCGGCACGGGCGTCGTCCCGTACGCCCTCGTCGTCCTCGCCGGACTCCTCACCGGCCGCACCGCATGTCGGCGTCTGCTCGCCGCGACCCTCGCCACGGCCTGCCTCGCCGCCGGGCAGGCGCTGCGCTACGGCGTGATGACGCTGATCGCGCGGCCCCGCCCGGTGCGGGGCGACTGGGCCGGACACGCCTCGGGCTGGTCGTTCCCCTCGGGCCACACCACCACGGCGGCGGTCACCGCCGGGCTGGTGATCCTCGCGATACGCGTGCGCGCCCCGCACGGACGGACCGCGCTCTGTCTGGCCGTCGGCTGCTGGGGCGCGCTGGTCGGGCTGACCCGGGTGTATCTGGGCGTGCACTGGTTCACCGATGTGGTCGGCGGCTGGCTGTTCGCCGTCGGCTGGCTCGGCGTGTGCCTGTGCGCGGCGGCCCGGTGGCTGCCGTCGCGGCTGCTCGCGGACGCGCCAGAGGCACCGGAGGGAGCCGTACCGCCACGGGAGGAGCATGCGCCCCGGGGTTCCGCGTCATAGCCGGTCGTCGTCTCCTGCCGGGGCCGGACCGGTGCCGGGTGGAGCGTGCTCGACTTCTCGGCGTCCTCCAACTCCTCCGTGTACTCAGGGCTGTTCGGTGGGTCGAGTTCGAGCTCGAACCAGACCTCCTTGCCGTCCTCGACGAGGCGGCTGCCCCAGCGGTGGGCGAGTGCGTCGACGAGGAGGAGACCCCGGCCGTTCTCGCTGTCGGCGTCGGCTTCCGGGAGCATGGCGCTCCCCGCCCGCCGATGCGCCGGCCGGGGCAGGTGGCGACGCTCGTCCGCGACCTCGCAGCGCAGGGTGCCGACGCCCAGGGACAGGGTGAGCCGGTATCGGCCGCCGGCGTGGACGACCGCGTTGGTGGCGAGCTCGCTGACCAGCAGTTCCGCGATGTCCATCAGGTCCGGGAGACCGTACTCGACCAGCCACTTGCGGACGGCCTCCCGGGCCTGGCGGACCGAGGGTCTTCCCGGGCCCAGGATCGTGGTGCGGCCGTCGCCCACGGTCGGCAGGGAGCGCGGACGGTCGTTCGGCATGGTCGTTTCCCTTCGGCCCCCGGGGGCGTTCGGCGCGTGCGGTGCGAGGCCGGGTCCGGCACCGGGCCCGGCCTCGTATCCACCATGCGTCCGCCGTGTCCGTCAGGTCTCGGGGGGAACTACCCGAAACCACCCGGCGGTTCGTCAACCCGACGCCAGGAGGTCCGTCTCCATCCGGATCGTCCACCCGCCCGTCGCCCCGTCACCGGACCTCATGTCCACGAACTCGCAGACCTGACGGGTCTCCCAGAGCCCGTCCTCCGGCCGTGTCTCGGGGCCGGGCGGCCTGAAGCCGAGGAACGGGTCGGTGATCCGGCCGCGCGGGGTGCGCAGCTCGCAGACGATCCGCTGGTGTGTCGACCACAACCGCAGCTGCGCGTGGTCGCAGCCCTGGGCCGCCGCGTATCCCGTGGCGCCGGACACGGCCCGCCCGAAGCGGACCGCTGCCTCGGGCGCCATGCCACGGGCCCGCGCCT
>NZ_JAWOAI010000596.1:0-5445 GCF_033194735.1 Streptomyces sp. W16 | reverse complement strand
GTCTCGGCGCGCGCGGCGGCGGTGAGCTTGGCCGGCCGGCCGGGCCGCTGTCCGGGCGGGCAGACCTCGATCTCGCTGCCGTCGACGGGGTTGACGGTGAGCAGGAAGTCGCCGGTGACCAGCTGCACGGTGCGGGCGAGTGCGGGTGTGTGCTGGCCGAAGTCGGTGGTGAGGGGTTCCCGGGGCGGGCGCTGGCGCGACGACGTGTCGTCGCCGTCCTGGCCGTACTCCTCGGGTTCCCGGTTGATCGGGTCCATAGGTCCAAGCCCCCCAAAAGCGTCGTGTGCGGGTCGACAGGACCCAGGCCCCTCCCGGCCTTGCTGCACACCGCGCTGTCGCTTCTGGTCCGGGCCCGCTCGAAGGGTTGTCACAGAGCGGGCGACCGAACCCTAAACCTTCGCACAGTATCTACGACAGCCCGGGGTACCGCGCCGTCCGAGACATCACAGTCTCGTGAGGATTGTGCGCGGCCGACGCCACACCCTGGGAGCCGATGTCACACCCTGGGCAGGGACTCCGCTCCGATCCCGCCCTCGATGGCGAGGATGCGGTGCAGCCGGGTGGCCACGAGCAGGCGCTGCATCTGCGGCGGTACGCCGCGCAGCACCAGGCGCCGGCCGCAGCGGCCGGCCCGTCGATGGGCACCCATGATGACGCCGAGGCCGGTGGCGTCCCAGGAGTCGAGCTCGGACAGGTCGAGTACCAGATCGCCGACTCCGTCGTCGACGGCCGAGTGCAGGACCGTACGGGCGTCCGCCGCGCTGCGGACGTCGAGGCGGCCCCCGACGACCAGCTCGACGTGGTCGCCCCTGATGTACATATGCGCTCCCCGTGAGTGCGGTGGCGTACTCGGTGATATCGGCGAAGTCGGTGATGCAACCTCTGACTGCGTGAAGTGCCGGGAGGTTGCCGTCTGTGAGCGAACCGATACCGAATTCACCCCTGGGTGTGATGCCGCAGGGGCGTATGCGGTTTCAGTGCTTGTAGAAGCCCTGCCCGCTCTTGCGGCCGATGTCACCGGCGTCCACCATTCGGCGCATCAGCTCCGGCGGGGCGAACTTCTCGTCCTGTGACTCGGTGTAGATGTTGCTGGTCGCGTGCAGCAGGATGTCGACGCCGGTGAGGTCCGCGGTGGCCAGCGGGCCCATCGCGTGACCGAAGCCCAGCTTGCAGGCGAGGTCGATGTCCTCGGCGGTGGCGACGCCCGACTCGTACAGCTTCGCCGCCTCGACGACGAGCGCCGAGATGAGACGGGTCGTCACGAAGCCGGCCACGTCACGGTTGACGACGATGCAGGTCTTGCCGACGGATTCGGCGAACTCCCTTGCGGTGGCGAGGGTTTCGTCGCTCGTCTTGTAGCCGCGCACGAGTTCGCACAGCTGCATCATCGGCACCGGCGAGAAGAAGTGCGCGCCCACGACGCGCTCCGGACGCTCCGTCACGGCCGCGATCTTCGTGATCGGGATGGCGGAGGTGTTGGAGGCGAGGACGGCGTCCTCCCGGGCGATCTTGTCGAGCGCGCGGAAGATCTCGTGCTTGACTTCCAGCTTCTCGAAGACGGCCTCGACGACAATGTCCGCGTCGCCGACGGCGTCGAGGTCGGTGGTCGCCGTGATACGTCCGAGGGCCGCGTCGGCGTCGTGCGCCTCCAGCTTGCCCTTGCTCACGAACTTGTCGTACGAGGCCTTGATGCCGTCGGTGCCACGCTTCAGGGCTTCGTCGGTGACATCGCGCAGGACAACGTCCCAGCCCGCCTGCGCGGAGACCTGGGCGATACCGGAACCCATGAGTCCGGCGCCGATGACGGCAAGCTTCCGTGCCACTGTGCGACTCCCCTTTGAAACGCTTACAGCGTGTATCCGTATGCCTCTGGGCGGACACTAGCGAAGCCGCGGCGCTGTGTGACCGGTAAGTAACGCGCGTCACGTCTCATCTGACGGACATCACACCGGCGCGGGTCATTCGACCGCCCGTACGGCGTAGTTGAGGACGTTCTCGCTCAACAGGTCCTCGATGTCGTCGAGGAGGACCAGGGCCTCTCGTGACACTTCGCCCGGATTGCGCTCCTTGACCATCTGGCGGCCGATCACACCCATGACGGTGCTGTGCACCCAGCCGAGCTGACCGGCGATCAGGTGCGGCATGGGGTCGTCGTCCGCGGCGCCGGTCTCCTCGCGCAGGGCCGCCTCAAGGTTGGCCTGAACCTCCTGACCGATCGCCCACAGCCGCGAGCGCAGCGCCGGCGCGTCCTCGATGACCCGAATGAAGGCGGCGTACCCGGGCATCAGCCCGACCCGCGGCGAGACCGCCTCGATCTCCTCGCGCAGTTCGCGCAGGACGGCGACGGCGGCCGACTCCCCCTTGTTCCGGCCGCGCACCCGGCGGAGCGGTCGAGGAAGAGGTCCTCCTTCGCCGGGAAGTAGTTGTAGACGGTGTTGACGGAGACGTCGGCGGCGTCGGCGATCTCGGCGACGGTCACCGCGTCGAAGCCGCGCGGGTGCCTCCGGCAGGAGGACCAGCGCAGAATGCCGGGGTCGGGGTGCCCGGCACCCACAAGGGCGAGGTCGTCGGATACGGGTGCGTGCCGGACGGCTTCACCACACCCCTGCCCGCCGCTCAGGCCGCCCGCCAGGGCCCCGTGGAGGCCGTCCGCGGTATCGACCTCACCGTCCGCGAGGCCGAGATCCTCGGCTTCCTCGGCCCGAACGGCGCCGGCAAGACCACCACCCTGCGGATGCTCACGACCCTGCTCGCACCGACCGGCGGCACGGCCTCGGTCGCGGGCTGCGACCTGACGAGCGATCCGGTCGGAGTGCGGCGGGCGTGCGGATACGTGGCCCAGTCCGGCGGGGCCGACCCGAACATCGGAGTGCGGGAGGAACTCGTCACCCAGGGTCGCCCCTACCGTCTGACGAAGGATCAAGCAGCGGTACGTGCCGAGGAGTTGGCCCGCGATCTGGGCTTCGCCGACCTCCTCGACCACAAGGTGGGCGCACTCTCCGGCGGCCGGCGGCGGCGCCTCGACATCGCGATGGCCCTCACCCACGGCCCGAAGGTCCTGTGCCTCGACGAGGCCGACGCCCTCGCCGACCGTCTGGTCATCGTCGACAAGGGCGTCGTCGTGGCCGAGGGCACCCCGGGCGCGCTGAAGCTGCGGCACGGCGGCTCGATCGACGCGACGCTCCAGGAGACGTTCCTCGCCATCACCGGCCGCGCTCCCGCCCCGGCCGGCGCCGCCCCGTACCCGTACCCGTATCCGTAGAGGAACCCCGATGCTTCTCCACGACACCGCACTGATCTACGGCCGCTACCTCCGGCAGTCCCTCCGCTCCCGCTTCGCGCTGCTCTTCGGGGTGCTGATGCCGCTGCTGTATCTGCTGTTCTTCGGCCCGCTCCTGACGGGCCTGCCGCTCGGCGGGCGCGGCAGCTCATGGCAGGTGCTGGTGCCCGGGCTGCTGCTCCAACTCGGCCTGTTCGGCGCCTCGTACGCGGGCTTCACGATCATCATCGAGAAGAGCCAGGGGGTGGTGGAGCGGATGCGGGTGACCCCGGTGAGCCGTCTCACCCTGCTGACGGTCTCGCTCGGCTCGCTGTCGTACGCCGCCGCGATGAAGGTCGACACCCCTCAGGAGTTCGGCCCGCTCATCAACGCCATGACCATGCCCTCGATGCTGCTGTCCGGCCCGATGCTCCCGATGACCCTGGCACCGGCCTGGCTGGACGTGCTCTCGCACTTCATGCCGTTCCGCTATCTGGTCGACGCGGTGCGGGACGCCTGCGTCGGCTCCTACACGACGGCTCACATGCTGTACCGGGGTGCTGGTGGCGGTCGGCTTCGCCGTACTGGCCGTGACGGTGGGCACACGCGTGTTCCGAACGGCCGGGGCCTAACTACGCTGGCCACATGGTCAATCTGACGCGCATCTACACGAAGACCGGCGACAAGGGCACCACCAACCTCGGTGACATGAGCCGGGTCGCCAAGACCGACCTGCGGATCTCCGCGTACGCCGACACCAACGAGGCGAACGCGGTGATCGGCACGGCGATCGCCCTGGGCGGTCTCGACGAGGAGATCGTCAAGGTGCTCACCCGCGTCCAGAACGACCTCTTCGACGTGGGGGCCGACCTGTCCACACCGGTGGTGGAGAAGCCGGAGTTCCCGCCGCTGCGGGTCGAGGAGTTCTACGTCGACAAGCTGGAGGCGGACTGCGACCGCTTCAACGAGCAGTTGGAGAAGCTGCGGTCCTTCATCCTCCCGGGCGGCACGGCGGGCGCGGCCCTCCTCCACCAGGCGTGCACGGTCGTACGGCGGGCCGAGCGGTCGACGTGGGCGGCGATGGAGGTGCACGGTGCCCAAGGAGAAAAAGGCAGCATGAACCCCCTCACCGCGACCTACCTGAACCGCCTGTCCGACCTGCTGTTCATCCTGGCCCGCGCCGCCAACAAGGAGGTCGGGGACGTGCTGTGGGTGCCGGGCGGTGAGCGTTAGCGGCTCGCGTCCCGGGCCGCGTCCTTGTCGGCCTGGGTGAGCGCGGACTCGGCGGCGGCCACCTTCTGCTGCATCTCCGTGTATCCGGAAGGGGTGGCGGCCGAGGGGGACGTGTCCGCCGTGCTCCCGCGACCCGCCGTGCAGCCCGCGGTGAGCGCCGCCAGGAGGGCGATCCCGGCCGCCGCGGCCTTCGGGCGCATCAGCTCGCGCCCTCGTCGTTGCCCTGGCACCACGTCTTCACGTCGGTCAGGTCCTGCTGCCGCTGCCGAAGCGTCGGCAGCAGGGACCTGCGGAAGTCCAGCCGGTCCTGGAGGTACGTGGCGATCGCGTCGTCGCCGGCCGACTTGGCGTTGTCCACGCGCTGTTGCAGGCGGGCGATCGAACCGCGGGTGCCGACCCCGGCGTCGAGGCGTTTCAGGGCGCGGTCGATCCGGTTGTCGATCTTCGGCAGCCGCTTGCAGAGCGCCTGGGCGCCATCACCGGTCGGTGTCGGCGCGGGGCTGCTCTCGGCGGTGGCCGCCGTCGTACCGCCCGTCAGCAGGGCCGCCGTGGCGATCCCCACGAACAGGCGCTTTCCCCGTGCGTGCATGGCCTTCTCCGTTCCCGGACGGTCCCGTCGGCCGTCCGACGCGTCGGAGGCTAGGAAGCTTCTTTGGGGAAACTCTGTGACCGGTTTGCCCCGGCTGTGCCGATCAGCCAGTCGCGACGGCCGGGCAACTCCCCGCCGGTCGACGGCAGCCGCACCTCGAAGCGGGCGCCCATGCCTGCCGGGCCCTCCGTCACCGTCACGCTCCCCCGGTGCAGCGCCGCCTGCTGGGCCACCAGCGTCAGACCGAGCCCGGAGCCGGAGCTGTCGGGACCACGCCGGAAGCGCTCGAAGACGCGGGAGCGGGCCTCCGGTGGCACACCCGGGCCTTCGTCGTCGACCGTGATCACGACCTGCTCTCCCGCCC
>NZ_JAWOAI010000595.1:0-5459 GCF_033194735.1 Streptomyces sp. W16 | reverse complement strand
TCCCGCGGCGGCGATGGTGACGAGCGGGCCCGCGCCCGCGGTGGCACCGGCGGCCAGGGCGGCGACGGCGACCCCGATGGCCCCCCGCCTGCGGGCACGGCTGATTCTGTTGACGCGCATGAAGAAGTGACTCCCTTACAGGAGAAGCAAGTTGGGACAGTGAAGGAAGGAGGGCGTGATCCGCGCGGACGTCGCGATCGGCTCAGCCGGTGAGCTTGCCGACCTTGCGGGCGCTCAGGTCGATGACGAAGTCACGGGCGTCGATCCACGGCCCGTTCTTGACCTTGGGGAACAGCCGCACGCAGCGGTGCTCGCCGCACTGGTCGAGGACGCCGGACTGCCGTCCCGGAGTGGCCTTGTAGACCATGGCGGTCAGCAACAGCTGGTCCGGTGAGGTGAGTTCGTTGCCGGTGGCGTCCTTGTAGTCCGCCTTCAGGCCCGCCCCCAGCGGGTCCGCGAGCAGCAGTTCGGCCGCCTCGACGTTCTCGGCGTGGCTCGCCGGCGGCTGCACTCCGTGCTGGGTGCCGGTCTGCTCGACCTTGCCGGTGTCCAGGTTGACGGTCTTGGTGACGACCGTGTCGTCCTTGTAGTCGTAGAACGTCACGTCCGCGCGGCGGGGCGCGTTCGGGTTGTCCAGCTCACTGGCCTCCGGGTCGGCGAGCTCCACGTCGAGGCGCTGCGGTCCGCGCTTCCCGTCCACGTTCTCACTGGAGTTGAGGAACTGCTGGTTCACCGCGATCTGCTCGACGCGCTTGGTCTCGTCGTCGGTGAGCGGGTCGCGGCCCTTGCCCTTCTCGCCCTCGGCCGGGGCCTGTTGCACCACTCCGGGTGCCGCGCCCTGTCCGTCCGCCGCCTGTTGGGCGGAGCCAGCGGCCTTGCCGGTGCCCCCCGACTCGTCGGCCCCCGCCGTGCCCGGCAGGGTGACGGCGACCATCACGGCGGTCCCGGCCACCGCTATGGCCGTACCCGCCACCACTTTGCCCAGGTGGCGGTGCACTGTCCTTCGCACATTTCCCCCTACTCCCCCTGGGCCCATCCCCGGACCTTTGGGAGCGGTGTCTGTCCCACTTGGTTCGGCATACGGCATACGCCGTACGCACTGGTCGTTTGGTAAGAGGGATGTAAGTCATAGGTGGTTCCCTCACTTTCGGGGAGACTCAGGGGCAAGGCGCCCCGGTGGCGGGGCCCGGCTGAAAGAGTCGTGACCATGCAGGTCTGGCCTGGAGAGGCGTATCCACTCGGTGCCACGTACGACGGCGCCGGCACCAACTTCGCGGTCTTCACCGAGGCCGCGGACCGAGTAGAGCTGTGTCTGCTGCACGACGACGGCTCGGAGACGGCGGTGGAACTGCGCGAGAGCGACGCGTTCGTGCGGCACGCGTACGTGCCGGGCGTCATGCCCGGACAGCGCTACGGCTTCCGCGCGCACGGCCCGTACGCCCCCGAGCGCGGCCTGCGGTGCAACTCCGCGAAGCTGCTGCTCGACCCCTACGCGAAGGCGGTCAGCGGATCGATCGCCTGGGGCGAGGAGGTGTACGGCTACCACTTCGACGCCCCCGACAAGCGCAACGACCTCGACTCGGCCCCGCACACGATGTCGTCGGTCGTGGTCAACCCGTACTTCGACTGGGGCGACGACCGGCTGCCCCGGCACGGATACCACGAGACGGTGCTCTACGAGGCCCACGTCAAGGGCCTGACCATGCTCCACCCGGGGCTGCCGGACGAGCTGCGCGGCACCTACGCGGCGCTCGCGCATCCGGCGGTGATCGAGCACCTGGTGGAGCTCGGGGTGACCGCCCTGGAGCTGATGCCGGTGCACCAGTTCGTCAACGACCACCGGCTGGTCGACATGGGGCTGAACAACTACTGGGGCTACAACACGATCGGTTTCTTCGCCCCGCACAACGCGTACGCCTCCTGGGGCGACCGCGGCCAGCAGGTCCTGGAGTTCAAGTCGGCGGTGCGGGCGCTGCACGAGGCCGGTATCGAGGTCATCCTGGACGTCGTCTACAACCACACGGCCGAGGGCAACCACCTGGGCCCGACGCTGTCCTTCAGGGGCCTCGACAACCCCTCGTACTACCGGCTGGCGGAGGACCCCCGCTACTACATGGACACCACGGGGACGGGCAATTCACTGCTCATGCGGTCCCCGCACGTGCTCCAGCTGATCATGGACTCACTGCGCTACTGGGTCACCGAGATGCACGTCGACGGCTTCCGCTTCGACCTGGCGGCCACCCTGGCGCGGCAGTTCCACGAGGTGGACCGGCTGTCGTCGTTCTTCGACCTCGTGCAGCAGGACCCGGTGGTGTCCCAGGTGAAGCTGATCGCGGAGCCCTGGGACGTCGGCGAGGGCGGCTACCAGGTGGGCAACTTCCCGCCGCTGTGGACCGAGTGGAACGGCAAGTACCGCGACACCGTGCGCGACATGTGGCGGGGCGAGGGGCGCGCGCTCGCGGAGTTCGCGTCCCGGCTGACCGGCTCGTCCGACCTCTACCAGGACGACGGCCGTCGCCCCCTGGCCTCCATCAACTTCGTGACCTGCCACGACGGGTTCACCCTGAACGACCTGGTGTCGTACAACGACAAGTACAACCAGGCCAACGGCGAGGACAACAGGGACGGTGAGAGCCACAACCGGTCCTGGAACTGCGGTGCCGAGGGCGACACCGACGACCCGGCCGTCCTGGAGCTGCGCGCACGCCAGAAGCGCAACTTCGTGGCCACGCTGATGCTGTCCCAAGGCGTGCCGATGGTCAGCCACGGGGATGAGTTCGCGCGCACCCAGCACGGCAACAACAACGCGTACTGCCAGGACAGCGAGCTGGCCTGGGTGAACTGGCCCGGGGAGGACGCCGAGCCGTCGGAGTTGCTGGCCTTCACGCGCGCGTTGGTGTGGCTGCGCAAGGAGCATCCCGTGTTCCGGCGCCGGCGTTTCTTCCACGGGCGGCCCGTGGAGGGCACCCACGACGAGCTTTCGGACATCGCCTGGTTCACTCCGGAGGGCAAGGAGATGGCCCAGCGGGACTGGGACTCGGCGCAGGCGTCCGCGCTGTCGGTGTTCCTGAACGGCAACGCCATCTCGGAGCCCGGCCCGCGCGGGGAGCGCATCGCCGACGACTCCTTCCTGCTGATGTTCAACGCCTCTCCCAAGACGCTGGACTTCGTGGTGCCGGTCAACCACGGCCGCCAGTGGGAGGTGATCGTGGACACGGGCCGCGCGGAGGGGGTGCCGGCGGGCACGGGCGCGAAGGTGAAGGCCGGGGACCGGCTGACCCTGGTGGACCGCAGCATGACGGTGCTGCAACGGCCCACCTAGGACCTGTCCGGGTCGGCCGGTCGGCGGACCGGATGCGGCGGTCGATGACACGAAGGGCGGCCGGGCGGGTACGTAGGTCTGCATGACACCTGAACGACCCGACCCGGCAGTGCCCACGGCCACCTACCGGCTGCAGCTGCAGCCCGAGTTCCCGTTCGCGGCGGCCGCGGCGGCCGTGCCGTACCTGGCGTCGCTCGGCGCCTCGCACCTGCACCTGTCGCCCGTCCTGGAGTCGGTGCCGGGTTCGACGCACGGCTACGACGTCGTGGACCACGCGCGCGTGCGGGACGAACTCGGC
This sequence comes from Streptomyces sp. W16, assembly GCF_033194735.1. Classification (NCBI taxonomy): domain Bacteria; kingdom Bacillati; phylum Actinomycetota; class Actinomycetes; order Kitasatosporales; family Streptomycetaceae; genus Streptomyces; species Streptomyces sp. W16. Next base: position 1,836 of record NZ_JAWOAI010000595.1, on the reverse strand, counting down.
GGCGAGGACGGTCTGCGGGACCTCGCGCGCACCGCGCGGGAGCACGGTCTCGGTCTGCTGATGGACATCGTGCCGAACCACATGGCCATGGCCCCGCGCCACAACCACGCCCTGTGGGAGGTGCTCAGGGAGGGCCCCAAGTCGCCGTACGCGCGCTGGTTCGACATCGACTGGGAGGCCCAGGGCGGGCGGTTGCTGCTGCCGGTGCTGGGCGGCCCGGTCGGCTCGGAGATCGATCACCTGGAGGTCGACGGTGACGTCCTGCGCTACTACGACCATGTGTTCCCGCTGCGTGCGGGCACCGGGGAGCTGCCGTTGCCGCGGCTCCTGGACGCGCAGTGGTACCGCCTCGCGTGGTGGCGGCTGGCCCGCACCGAGCTGAACTACCGGCGCTTCTTCAGCATCTCGGAGCTGATCGGGGTGCGCGTGGAGGACCCGGAGGTGTTCGACGCCACGCACGGCAAGATCCTGCAGCTGCTGCGCGAGGGCGTCGTGGACGGGCTGCGCGTCGACCACCCCGACGGCCTCGCCGACCCCGACGACTACCTCCGGCGGCTGCACGAGGCGACCGAGGGCCGCTGGACGGTCGTGGAGAAGATCCTCGCGGACGGGGAGCGGCTGCCGGCGTCCTGGCCCGTCGCGGGCACCACCGGCTACGACGCCCTCAGGCACGTCGACGGGCTGTTCACGGACCCGGCGGGGGCGGGGGAACTCCTGGGCCAGTACCGGAGGTTCGCGGCCCCGCAGCCGGACCGTGGCGGGCACTGGGAGGCGACGGTTCGGCGGGCGGCGTACAAGGTGCTCACGCACGAGCTGGACGCCGAGATGGACCGGCTGATCCGGGTCGCGAGCCGGCTGTGCGCCGCGTCACCGGAGCCCGCGCTGCGCGACCGGGCCCCCTGGGCGCTGCGGACCGCGCTGGTGGAGTTCCTGGTGCGCATGGAGGTCTATCGGCCGTACACCTCGGGCGACACCGCGGCCGTCGTCACCGAGGAGGCGGCGGCGGAGGCCCGGCAGGCGTTCGTCGTCGCGGAGGAGGCGGGCGCCGTCGACGTCGTACGGGATCTGCTGCTGGGGCGGTACGGGGACGGACCCGAGCAGGTCGAGTTCCGGGTCCGGTTCGCGCAGACGGCGTCCGCGCTGCGGGCCAAGTCCGTGGAGGACACGGCCTTCTACCGCTATGTGCCGCTGCTGTCGGCGACCGAGGTGGGCGGCAACCCGGGCAGTCCTGCCGTGTCCCCGGAGGACTTCCACGCGTACTGCGCGCGCGTGCAGCGCGACTGGCCCGTGGCGGGCACCGTGCTGTCGACCCACGACACCAAGCGCAGTGCCGACGTCCGGGCCGCGCTGGCCGTGCTCACCGAGGTGCCGGAGCGCTGGGCGGACGTGCTGACCGAGGTGACCCGTACCGGTGCGGGTGTACCGGACGCGCAGTTGGCGTGGGCGGCCTGGCAGACGGTGTTCGGTCTTGGCCCGGCGGACCCGGGGCGCGTCCAGGGGGCCCTGTTGAAGCATGTGCGGGAGGCGGGGCTGCACACGAGCTGGACGGAGCAGGAGCCGTCGTACGAGGAGGCGGTGGCGGCGTTCGTCGCGGCGGGCCCGTGCGGGCCGCCCGGTGAGCGCGTGGCCGCCTTCCGCGAGGTTCTGGAGCCGCACATCCGGGCCAACGTGCTGGGCGCCGCCCTGCTCCAGCTGACGATGCCGGGCGTGCCGGACCTCTATCAGGGCACCGAGGCCGAGTACCTGGCCCTGGTCGACCCCGACAACCGCCGCCCCGTGCCGTTCCCGCCCCCGGAGCCGGGCGCCAAGGGCGCGGTGACGGCCGCCGCGCTGCGG
>NZ_JAWOAI010000594.1:0-5478 GCF_033194735.1 Streptomyces sp. W16 | reverse complement strand
GGCGACCGTCAGGAGGCCGGCCGCCGTGTGGGCGGCGCGGAGTCGGGCGACCAGGCGGCGGCCGTACCAGAAGCCGGGGCGGCCCAGGGCACTGTTGTCGGGCTCGTCGTCGGGCTCGGCTCTGCGGGGCATCGGCTGCTGGGACTCGTACTCGCTCCAGGTGCGGCGCGAGAGGTACCAGAGCAGGACGGTCAGCGCGGTCGGCACCAGGGCGGCGAGCGCGAGACGGCGGCCGGGGCGGCTCCACCAGCTGTCGTGCGAGACGGCGGGCGAGAGAAAGCCCAGCCAGGAGTGGCGCTCGGCGCACGCGCGCGTGCCGGCGCACTGCCAGGCGGCGAGATCGAGGGCGACCTCGCAGGCCGCCGCCACGAGCAGCACGGTCAGAGTGAGTCCCGCGAGCCGCACCAGCAGGCCGTAGAAGCGCACCGTCCGTTTCCGGTCGTGTGCGATGGGGCGCATCCAGTGCGCGAGGTTGACGACCATGAACGGCAGCAGCAACAGCCACAGGGCGCGGGTGCCGTTGCCGGAGGTCAGGTTGCACCAGACGTATGCCTCGCGGATCGGTCCGGTGCGTCCGTCGGTGGTTGTGGACTCGGCGTCGACGTCGGCGGCGCGCCGGAAGACGGCCGCCGTGTCGTCGCCGGTGATCCGCACCGTGCGCGGATCACCGAGCATTTCCTCGGGTGTGGCGCCGCCGACTCCATGGACCAGGAGTTCCAGGGCGGGTTCGGTCCGGTCGGGCCGTCCGGTGGGCTCGTCGGCCCCGCTCTTGACGGCATGTTCCTGCACACGCTCCACTGTTCGCACATCCCCCGTGACGCACCGTCTGACTGTGTCCGTGTGACCACCAGGATCGCCCCTTTCGGCGCATCGCACACGCCCTGTCACCGAATCTCCCCGATCCGTGTGACACACGGGGGACGCGTGAGGCCCCGATGACATGTGCGCGTCGGGACAGGCGATGGCGCAGTGCTTGCGGGGGCGTGCGAGGATGGGACGTCCGCGCACCGCAGCCGGGACGAAGGTCCTGCTCCGAGCCGGTGCGCCGGACGGTCGGACAGGTTGAGGCGAGAGGACCGGAGCGTACGTGAGTGAGAATCAGAACCTCCTCGCGGAGCAGCGGCGCGCCCTGATCCTCGACGAGGTCCGGCGCCGCGGCGGGGTCCGCGTCAACGAACTGACCCGCAAGCTCGGCGTGTCGGACATGACCGTGCGCCGCGATCTCGACGCGCTGGCCCGCCAGGGCGTCCTGGAGAAGGTGCACGGCGGGGCGGTGCCGGTCGTCGAGGCGAGCACGCACGAGCCGGGCTTCGAGGCGAAGTCGGGTCTTGAGCTGACCGCCAAGGAGGACATCGCGCGGGCCGCGGCGGAGCTGGTGGCCCCCGGTACGGCGATCGCGCTCTCCGGCGGCACGACCACGTACGCCCTCGCGCACCATCTCCTTGAGGTCCCCGATCTCACCGTCGTCACCAACTCGGTGCGGGTGGCGGACGTCTTCCACGCGGCGCAGCGCACCTCGGGGCAGCGACAGGGCGCGGCGACGGTCGTCCTGACCGGCGGGGTGCGGACCCCTTCCGACTCACTGGTGGGCCCGGTGGCCGACCAGGCGATCGCGGCGCTCCACTTCGACATGCTCTTCCTCGGCGTCCACGGCATATCGGTCGAGGCCGGGCTGTCCACGCCGAACCTCGCGGAGGCCGAGACCAACCGCCGGCTGGTGCAGTCCGCGCGGCGGGTCGTGGTGGTCGCCGACCACACCAAGTGGGGGACGGTGGGCCTGAGTTCGTTCGCCGCGCTGGACCAGGTCGACACGCTGGTGACGGACGCGGGGCTGCCGGCCGAGGCGCGCGAGGACATCTCGGAGCATCTGCGGCGGCTCGTGGTGGCGGGCGAACCCGACGACGAGGCAGACATCTGACGGATCGCCAGCTATGGTGACGTCGCTTCGGTCAACTTCCCTTCTCCGTCAAGGGGGTTCGCGCCCATGACCCACCGTCTGCGCCCCGTCGGGCTCGACTTCGTCGACACCGCTCCGGTACGGCTGGTCTTCGCCCAGGAGATGTCCGCGGCACCGGACGCGGTCTTCCACGCCCTCAACGACGATGTGCCCGGATGGGCGGAGTGGTTCGCGGCCGTGACCAGTGCGCGGTCGCTCGACGACGGAACCAGGCGCGACATCCGGCTCAAGGGCGGCGGGCACTTCCTGGAGACGGTGATCGCGGCCAAGGAGGCGGAGGTGTACGCCTACCGGGTCGACGACACCAACGCGCCCGGGGCGCGGGCGATGGCCGAGGAGTGGCGGCTGACCCCTTCCGGGGGTGGGACGCGGGTTCAGTGGACGTTCGCCCTGGAGGGGAACGCGGTGTTTCGGGGTGTGGTGCAGTTGGCGCGTCCCGGGTTGGGGCGGGCGTTCAAGGGGGCCGTGGCGGCTTTGGATCGGCGGCTGGGGCGATAGATCGCGTCGGTTGCCTGCGGGTTCGTTGTGTCTGGTCGCGCCCGCGCGGCGGAGCCGCAAATCAGCACAGCCCCGCGCCCCTTTGGGGCGCTGCTCAAAGGGCGTTCAGAACCTCACTGTGGCCATACTCCCGTTGCCAGTAGTGATGTGATCGCCTCGCTGTACGGACCGATGTCCAAGCCCTGTTCCGTCAGCCACTCGTCCGAGTAGTACTTGTCCAGGTAGCGGTCGCCCGGGTCGCACAACAGGGTTACCACGCTGCCGTGTCGGCCTGCCGCCACCATCTCGGCGATGATCTTCAGGGCGCTCCAGAGGCCGGTGCCCGTGGAGCCGCCCGCCTTGCGGCCGATGGCCTGTTCCAGAGCTCGTACGGCCGCGACGCTGGCCGCGTCCGGGACCTTCATCATGCGGTCGACGGCGCCGGGCACGAAGCTCGGTTCCATCCGGGGGCGCCCGATGCCCTCGATGCGGGAGCCGCAGTCGCAGGTGACGTCCGGATCGCCGGTGGTCCAGCCCTCGAAGAAACAGGAGTTCTCCGGGTCGGCGACACAGACCAGGGTGTCGCGCTGTGTGTAGTGGACGTAGCGCGCGAGGGTCGCCGAAGTACCGCCGGTGCCGGCCGTGGCGACGATCCACGCGGGCTCCGGGAAACGCTCCAACTCCAGCTGGCGGAAGATGGATTCGGCGATGTTGTTGTTGCCGCGCCAGTCCGTGGCCCGCTCCGCGTAGGTGAACTGGTCCATGTAGTGGCCGCCCGTCTCCACCGCCAGGGCGGCGGACTCCTCGTACATCTTGCGGGAGTCGTCCACGAAGTGGCACCGCCCGCCGTGGAATTCGATGAGGCGGATCTTCTCGGCGCTGGTCGTGCGCGGCATGACCGCGATGAAGGGGACACCGATCAGTTTGGCGAAGTACGCCTCGGAGACGGCGGTGGAGCCGCTGGACGCCTCGATCACCGGGCGGGCCGGCCGGATCCAGCCATTGCACAGGCCGTAGAGAAAGAGGGAGCGGGCGAGGCGGTGTTTGAGGCTGCCCGTGGGGTGGGTCGACTCGTCCTTCAGGTACAGGTCGATGCCCCAGTGCTCGGGCAGCGGGAAGCGGAGCAGGTGGGTGTCGGCGGAGCGGTTGGCGTCGGCCTGGACCTTGCGGACGGCTTCTTTCAGCCAGCTCCGATAGGCCGGGTCACTGCGGTCGACATCGAGGGTGGCACCGGTCGGGGCCTGTGGGGTGGTGCTCACGGCGGGGCTCCTTACGCTTCGCGCCGACGGCGCGTCGCGCGGCCGACACCTCGATCATATGCACCTTCCACACGCTTCTCACCTGCATAAACATGCCTTTGGGAAGGTCAAAGGCACCCCTGGGGAGCGATCACGGCGGATCCTGGGGGGCGCATTTATGCGAGTGCTCCGGGTACTCACCGTGACCGGGTCGTGCGTACTGGTGCTCGACGCCCGGTGCGGGCAGACTGCACCGCAGCGGGACGAACGTCCTGAACGGGGGCGCACAAACGGGGGCGCACACTGGATCACGAGATGTCCTGGACCAAGGGGGCGGGGAAGCATGGCGGAGCCGGAGTTCACGGCCACGGGCGTGCGGATCGGGAAGCGACTGCGGTCACTCACCCGGGCCGGACAGGTCCGGATCAACGACGGCAGGCTGGAGTTGCTCACCAGCTACGGCAGTGAGATCGACAGCGCGCCGGTGCAGGCGGTACGCGCGTCGAAGCCCTGGTTCGCCCCGGAGGACCGGGCGCTGGCCGATCTGAACGGCAATCGGTACCTGCTGACCCTGGGCGATCACGACCCCGCGCCGGGGCAGCCGGGTCCACCCGCGGCACGCCGGTTCATCGAAGCCGTACGCAAGGCGGCCGGACGCGGCGGCTGACCGGTGCCGGGCGCCGCTAGCGGGCGGCGAGGGTGGCAAGGAGTGGCGAGGGGCGGCAAGGGGCGGCGCGCGTCAGCAGGTAGCAGGTAGCAGTTACGGGGAAGTGCGGCGAGTTGCGTGATCGCAGCCCCTGCGTCACTCTGGTCTCACGTCACTCTGGGTTTACCGGCGATAACGCTGCGAACCAGCCGCCGGGCACAACAGCAGGCGGCCTATTTCCCTCGACCGCCCTGCTGGATCCGAACTCCGTGTTCTTCCGGACCTCTTGTCGGGGAGTCGCAGCCGTGATCACTCACCCAAGCAGGCACTGCGCGGTAGAGCTCCAAGCCCTGCCGTCGCGGATCGGCCAGGTCCGCAGAATCGTATCTGCGCAGTTGCGCTACTGGCATCTCGATCCACTGATAGACCGGGCCGCGCTCGGTGTGACAGAGCTCCTGACCAACGTCCACCGGCACGCCCAGCCCGACAAGACGTGCACCGTCGAGATCGAGCTGCTGCTCGACCACCTCGTCGTCTCCGTGCACGACCACGATCCCCGGCTCCCGGTGGCCGGCGACATCTCTGATGTCGCGGCCACGGCAACCTGTGGGCGTGGGCTCGCCATGGTGGCCGCGGTCAGCGAGAGCTGGGGGGTGCGGCCGGACGGGGAGTCCGGGAAGGTTGTGTGGTTCATGCTTTCGGCGGCCACTCCGGCGACGGCGGAATCTACGCCGACGGGGGCGCCGACGGCAGCGGCGTCGGCTCGGCCGGTGCGTCGGGCGGGTGCGGGTGCGGGTGCGGGTGCGGGTGCGGAGAAGCCTCACCGGTTTGTCGGCGAGGTCGAGCTTCCGGTGGACGAACATCGGTCCCAACACGCTCCCGCCCGGTCGGCCGTTGCCGGTTGATCGGGCGGTGATTTGGGTTGGGGGGCTTGGGGTTGTGTGTGTGGGGGGGGGCTTGGGGAGGCTGGTGAGCCTTGAGGGCCGGCTGAACCGGTGTTGGGTTGGCGCCAGGTAGCTGGGCCTGTGCTGGATAGGCGCCGCGCGCACCTCCTTTGGTTCGGTCGCCTTCGGGGCGCCTGAAGCCGGTGTCGAGAGCCCCACCGTGCTCGGCGCTGCGCGCCTCCGCGCGCTGGGGCTCTCGACACCGGCGCGCCCCTA
>NZ_JAWOAI010000593.1:0-5501 GCF_033194735.1 Streptomyces sp. W16 | reverse complement strand
CCCGGCGAGCGGGCGGCCGACGCGCTGATGACGGTGGCAGAGGGCGCCCGGGCGCTCGCCGACGCCGCCGCGGGTGTGATCCTGCAGCCCACCGAGGCGGGCGGCATGGAGATCGTCACCGCCTCCACCTTCGAGGACCCGGGCGACATCGTCGGTACGACCATCGCGCCCGGCAGCCCCGTCCTGGTCCAACTCCTGGGCGGCGAACCGGTGTTCATCGACGACTCGGCGACCGACCCGCGCATGACGACGCATGTACGGCACCGGTTCGGCCCCAGCATGATGCTGCCGCTCCAGGCCGAGAGCCGCCTCATCGGCACGCTCGCCCTCCCCCGCCGGCCGGGCGACCGCCCCTACACGGCCGTAGAACGTTCGCTGGCAACGCAGTTCGCGTCCCAGGCGGCACTCGCGCTGGTCCTGGCCGACGCCCAGCACGGCCGTGAACGCCTCGCCGTCTACGAGGACCGCGACCGCATCGCCCGGGACCTGCACGACCTGGTCGTCCAACGGCTGTTCGCCACCGGCATGTTGCTCGAATCCGCCCAGCGCAGGGGCGGACCGACCGACCCGGCCCACGATGCCCTCGGACGCGCCGTCGACGAACTCCAGTCGACGGTCCAGGAGGTCCGCACAGCGATCTTCGCCCTGCAACAGCCGCCGGCCGAAGCCCCAACTGGCCTGCGCGGCAAGGTACTTCGGGAGACGGCGGCCACTCTCGCGTTCCAGCCCTCGACCCGTTTCAAGGGCCCGGTGGACACCCTCGTCCCCGATCAGGTGGCGATCCGACTTCTCGCCGCCCTGCGCCGCGCCCTGGCTACTGCATCCCGCCAACCCGACGTCTCCCGCCTGGAGATCACGGTCGACGTGACGACTCCGCTGCCGGACGGCCGGGACGCCGTACGACTAAGGGTTTACGACGGCGAAGGCACGACGGTGAGTTGGCGGTCGCCCCTGTGAGACGGGGCCGCTCGCGTCAGTAGGGCAGGATCCGCCCCGACGGCGTCCTGCGGTCGATGGTGTCGTCGCGGGGCGCGGCGGGCCGGCGAATCACGCGAACACGGATCTGTCGGTTCATGGCGCCCTCCCGAGGCTCATATCTCCTATGCCCCTCTCCTATGCCCCACACTCTTCCTCGCGATACTCAAGAACATCGCCCTTGCGGAGGCTCTTGGTCTGCCTCCCCAGAAGGAGCGGCGAGGGGCCGGCTACTCCCGGAGGAGGAGACCGGCCCCTGAGTCGGGTGAGGGAGATCAGCTCAGACCGAGGTCGGACAGCGCGGTCGTCCAGTCGGTGACGATCGCGTCCTGGGCGTCGGAGAGGGTGACGGTGCCGGCGCAGACGGCCTTCTTGAGCTTGTTCTCGACGGTGTCCTTGTTGCCGGCGGTCTTGGTGCCGTACTCCGGCTCGGGCCAGAGGTTCAGCGCACTCTTGGGGGAGCCGCCGAGTTCGAGGGGAACGAAGTGGTCCTCCTCGTAGTCCGAGGTGCTGGTGTCCGTGTAGCCGTACTCGACGATCTGCGTCTTCTTCAGCGCGGTGGTGTACGAGCTGGACGGCCGGACGGTCGCGGTCCACCCGGAGACGCAGATCGTGGTGTCGATGGTGGACTGGGTGACGTCCGAGTTGAAGGCACCGGGCTGACAGGTGGGGTCGGGGAGGGGGAGGTAGTCCTGGCTGCAGCTCTGCGCGTGAGCGGTGCCGGCGGCGACCGTGAGGCCGGCGGCGGCGAGCGCGAGGGAGGAGAGGGCGGTGACCACGGAGCGGGATATTCGGGGCATGGGGGGATCTCCCGGAGTGGTGCCCGGCAGGGATTCCGGGCAGTCGTGAGCATGACAGCACCGGGATCATCTATGCGGGTAGAGCCCTTTGCCGGTCCCGAAGATCCCTTTGTTGAATGTTTCAGTACGCCGGGGCCGACGGAGGGCAAGTCATGGCCCGCGCTTGGTTGTCGGCACCGTGCGCCGGTCTCGGTGGCGGCCCCCGCCTAACGTGAGGCCCATGACCACGTTGACGCTTCTGCATCCCGGCGCCATGGGCGCGAAAGTCGGCGGCCAGGCAGCCCTTGCGGGTGCCCGGGTGCTGTACGTCCCCACCGGCCGCAGCCCCGCCAGCCTCCAACGGGCCCGGGAAGCGGGCCTGGAGGCCGCCGAGTCCCTCCAATCCGCCCTGGCGGCAAGCGACTTCGTGCTCTCGGTGTGCCCGCCGCACGCGGCGGAGGACATGGCGCACGAGGTCCTCGCGCACCCCTTCCGGGGCGTGTACGTCGAGGCCAACGCCATCAGCCCGGACCGCACGAGGCGTATCGCCGCCGCGTGCGCGGAGCGCGACGTGCCGATGCTCGACGGCTCGATCGTCGGCGGCCCGCCGGGACCGGGCAGCGCCCCGCGGCTGTACCTGAGCGGCGACGGGAAGCAAGTCGCCCGGGTGGCAGGGGTGTTCGAGGGAACCCAGGTGCTGGCCCGTCCCCTCGACGCCGGGATCGGTGCCGCGTCCGCGCTGAAGATGTCGTACGCCTCGTTCCAGAAGTCGGCCCGGGTGCTGGCCGCCGTCTCGCACGCGCTCGCCGCGAGCCACGGCGTGGCGGCCGAACTGGCGCTGGAGGCAGGCTCGTTGACGTCCAACATCCTCGCCGAGACCGATCAGCTGCCGAGCGTCGCCGCCCGAGCCTGGCGCTGGGCACCGGAGTTGGAGGAGATCGCGGCGACCCTGCGCACGGCGGGACTGCCGCCGGAGCTGGCGGAGGGCGCGGCGAGCGTGCTGCGCCGGTGGGCCGGCGACAAGGACCGGTTCGACCTGCCGCTGGCGGAGGTGTTGGGGCACCTCCGCACGGAGGGGTGACTCAGGAGGCCGACGCCGTGGGCCCGAAGGGGGCCGACGACGCGGGCCCGACACCGCGCAACTCCTGTACGGATCCGCCGAGTCGGGCCCGGAACCCCTCCAGCAGCTCCGGCCGCGCACTGACGACCCAGCGGGTGCCGACGAGGTACTTGCCGCCGTAGACGGCCGCGGTGTCGAGCCAGGTCACCTTGTACCGCTCCTCGGGGAACGTGGTGATCCGGTACTCGCCCTGCTTCGTACTGCACTGCCCCTCACGCAGTTCCTCCGCCTCGATCCGGATCTCGGCGGTGCACCCGGTCAGCCCGGCGATCACCTCGACCTTCGCCGGGGCGACCACACCGGCTTCGGGGGCGGCGGTCACGGCCGCCACCCGCTTGCGCTCCGCCGCGTCCTCGCTCTCGCCTCCACCGCAGGCCACGGCCAACGGAAGCAGGGCGAACGCGGCACCGCGACGCAGACGGGCGGTGTGTCCTCGGGAGGGCTGCTGTGTCGGTGTCTGGAGGGTCATGTCAGGGGGTACGGAGGTGTCGCGCCGACCGTTCATGACGCACCGCACCTCGGACACCGCCCCGGACGAAGCACACTGGGGCCGACCGCACCTGAGTACGCGCACTCAGGTCGCTTGCGTCGCCCCGCTCTGGTGCCGCCGAAGCACGCCTCCCATGATTCAACCCTCTTCATCTAAAGGGGTGTTCATGGTTTTCGACCTGCAACTGCGCACTGCCACCCCGAAGGATCTCGACTGGATCCACGAGCTGCGTCACAGGGTGTACGCGCAGGAGTTGGGCCAGCACGCACCTGATCCGTCCGGTCGGCTTCATGACGGTCTGGACGGTGACAACGTCTATCTGGTCGCGGCGCGGGGCGCGGATCGTATCGGCTTCGTCAGCCTGACTCCGCCCTGGCTGGGACGGTACGGGCTGGAGAAGTACCTGACCCGCGACGAGCTGCCGTTGCTCGCCGACGACGACCTGTTCGAAGTGCGCATCCTCACGGTCGACCCCGGCTGGCGGGCCACCGCGGCGGCACCGCTGCTGATGTACGCGGCGCTGCGCTGGATCGCCGCCAGGGGCGGTCGCCGGGTGGTGGCGATGGGGCGTACCGAACTGCTCGACATGTACCGGGCCGCCGGCCTGCACCCGGTCGGCCGTACCGTCCACAGCGGTGCGGTGACGTTCGAGGTGCTGACCGGGGCCGTGGCCGAGCTGACGAAGTTCGCGATGGAGCGGTACGGCACCATGCTGGAGCGCCTGCGGTCCACGGTGGACTGGCAGTTGGACGTGCCGTTCGCACCCCGGCCGGACGGCTGTGAACACGGCGGCGTCTCGTTCACCGCCATCGGCACCGACTTCCGTACTCTCCACAGGCGCCATCGGATTGTCGCCGCCGACGTGTTGGACGCGTGGTTCCCGCCGGCCCCCGGGGTGCGGGCGGCGCTCGCGGAGGACCCGGGGTGGGCCGCCCGGACCTCACCGCCGACCGGCGCCGAAGGTCTGGTGGCGGAGATCGCCGCGGCCCGGGCGCTACCGGCGCAGACGCTGGTGGTCGGCGCCGGTTCGTCCGACCTGATCTTCAGGGCGTTCGGCCAGTGGCTGACCCCGCAGAGCCGAGTGCTGCTGTTGGACCCGGGCTACGGCGAGTACGCCCACGTCACGGAGAGGGTGATCGGCTGCCGGGTGGACCGGTTCCGGCTGCGCCGCGAGGACGGCTGGCGGATCGATCCGGACCGGCTGTCCGCCGCCGTCGGGTCCGGCGGCTACGACCTCGTGGTGGTGGTCAACCCGAACAACCCGACCGGACGCCACGTACCGGCCGCGCAGCTGCGTTCGCTGATCGCCGCCGCGCCGGCCCGCACCCGCTGGTGGATCGACGAGGCGTACCTGGGCTACGTCGGCCTGGCCGAGTCGCTCGCCGACCTCGCCGCGACGGACCCACGGGTGGTGGTCTGCAGCTCCCTTTCCAAGATGTACGCGCTGTCCGGCATGCGGGCCGCGTATCTCGTGGCCGAACCGGCCACCGCGGCACGGCTGCGCCGCTGGACACCGCCCTGGCCGGTCAGTCTCCCGGCGCAACTGGCCGCGGTGGCCGCCTTGCGCGACCCGGCGTACTACAGCGACCGCTGGCTCCACACCCATGCACTGCGCCGCCAACTGGCCGCCGATCTGGCCGGGTTGGACGAGGACGCGACCGTCGAAGAGGCCGTGGCGAACTTCCTCACTGTGATCCTGCCGACCGGCGGACCGAGCGCCGCACAAGTGGTGAACGAATGCCGCCGGCACGACGTGTACCTGCGCGATCTGTCGCCACTGTCCTCGCTGTACCAGGGGCGCGGTGTGCGTATCGCGGTCAAGGACACGGCGGAGAACGCGCGCATCGTGGCCGCCTTCCGCGCCTCCCTGGACGTACTGCGCCAAGGTCCGGCATCGCTCGTCCCGACGCCTCCTCGGCCCGTCGTCGCCGGATCCGCGCCATGATCACTGTCGCCTCTCTGGCGCCCTACCTCGGCGGGGCGCTGGTGCTGGGCGGCATCGCGGTGGCGGCGACCCGGCGCCGTGAACTGATGATCCGGTGGTGCGCCTGGGCGGTCGGGGTGCCCCTGGTCACCGCCGCGTTCTGGTGGGGCCGCCCGGGCGCCGCGGCTGTCGCCATCGCGGCCGGGGTGATCG
>NZ_JAWOAI010000592.1:0-5535 GCF_033194735.1 Streptomyces sp. W16 | reverse complement strand
GTCACGCAGGCCGTCGAACTGCCGCTGTCCCCGGCCCGGGTGGCGCTGCTGTACCTCGCCGCGAGCAGCGCCGCCGCCCTGCTGCCCACCCCGGGCGGTATCGGCTCCCTCGACGCGGCGCTGGTCTTCGCCCTCACCGCCTCGGGAACCACGGCGTCGGCCGCCGCGTCCGTCGTCCTCGGCTACCGGCTGCTCACCGTGTGGCTGCCGCTGATCCCCGGCCTGTTGGTGCTCGGGGTTCTGGTCCGCCGCAAGGACCTCTGACACCAACCGGCGTTTCCCGTCCCGCCGGTTCAGGTAGGAGACCGTTGTTGACCCACGGTCGAGAGGGAGTGGCATGGCAGGGAACGAGACCGACGGCCGGCTGGCGGATGAGTTCTTCACTCCCGGAACCTCGTCCTTCACCGACTTCCTGACCGCACACCGGCCCGCGCTGCTGCCCACCCGCCGCCCCTTCCCGGACGGCGTCCGCGCGGCCGACGGCCAATTCCCGCACGGCACCACGGTGTTGGCGCTCACCTACCGCGACGGCGTGCTGATCGCCGGCGACCGCAGGGCCACCATGGGCAACGTGATCGCGCAACGCGACCTGGAGAAGGTGCACCCGGCGGACGACTACACCGCGGTCGCCTTCGCCGGCACGGTCGGGCTCGCCGTCGACATGGTGAAGCTGTACCAGGTCGAGCTGACGCACTTCGAGAAGATCGAGGGCATCCCGATGACCCTCAACGCCAAGGCCACCCGCCTCGCAGGACTGATCCGGCAGAACCTCGGCCAGGCCATGCAGGGCCTCGCCGTCGTACCGCTCCTCGTCGGCTACGACCCCGCCGCCCCCGAGGGCGCCAAGGGCCGCATCTTCACTTTCGACGTCGTCGGCGGCACCTACGAGAAGCCGGACTTCCACGCCGAGGGCTCCGGCTCCCCGTACGCCAGGGGCGCCATGAAGAAGCTTTTCCAGCAGGGCATGTCCCGGCGCGACGCGGCCCTGACCGCACTGCAGGCCCTGTACGACGCGGCCGACGACGACTCGGCCACCGGCGGCCCCGACATCAACCGCCGTATCTTCCCCATCGTGTCGGTCATCACCGAGGACGGCTTCGAGCGGTTGCCGGAGCCGGAGACCGAGGCGCTCACCCGCGAGATGGTCGAACAGCGCCACAGCCACCCGGACGGGCCGACCGTCGCGCCCTGAGTGACACTGTCCGCACTGTCCGGCGGAAGGGGAGAGCGCGTTGACCGGTGTCGTGGGAACAGCCGAGCCGTCCCGTGTCTGGTCGCATCGGGCGCTGGGGCTGCACGCCGTCGTCGATGCCGCCGGAGCGGTCCGACTGGGAGCGCCCGGCCAGGACTGGGCCCGCCTGGTGCCGCTCGTCGAGATCACCGCCACCGGGCACGGACGCCTGTGGTCGGGGGAACGCTTCATCGAGACGGTCATCGGCGACCGCCTCGCCTACCGCGACCACGAGACCGTGCGGGACGGAAGTGCGGAGCGTACGACGATCCGGGTGGCCGATCCCGTGACCGGGCTGGTCGCCGCGGTCACCCTGGAGACGGGTGCCGGTGCGGGCTTCCTGCGCTCGCGGGTACGGCTGGTCAACGAGGGCGCCGAGCCGGTCCGGTTGGAGAGCGTGACGACCCTGACCCTCGGCGGCATCTCCGACCCCGGCACCGGACTCGACGGCCTGACCCTGCACTGGGCGGACAACAGCTGGCTCGCCGAATGCCGTTGGCGCCGGGCCCGGTTCCGTGACGAGGTCGTGCCGTTGAGCCGGTCCGCGCACGGGCACGAGGGGCGCGGCTGCTTCGAGCGTTGTTCGCAAGGGAGTTGGTCCACCGGACGCCACCTGCCGGTCGCCGCCCTCACCGACCGCGACGGCGGGGCGTGGTTGTGGCAGATCGAGTCCAGCGCGGGCTGGCGCTTCGAGACCGGAGAGCGCGAAGGCGCGGCCTACGTCGCCCTGTTCGGGCCCGACGACGCCCACCACCAGTGGCAACAGATCCTGGCCCCCGGCGAGGAGTTCCACACCGTCCCCGCCGTCCTGGTCCGCACGGGAAGCGGTGGCCTGGACGCCGCGTTCGCGCCCCTCACGGACCACCGCCGCGGCATCCGCCGCGATCACCCCGACCACCGCCAACTCCCGGTCATCTACAACGACTACATGAACACCCTGATGGGCGACCCCACCACCGAACGGCTCCTGCCGCTCATCGAGTCGGCGGCGAGCGCCGGTGCCGAGATCTTCGTGATCGACGCGGGCTGGTACGACGACGACGCCCAGGGCTGGTGGGACTCCGTCGGCGCGTGGGAGGCCGCGCCGAACCGCTTCCCGGGCGGCATTCAGGAAGTCCTGGACGCCATCAGGAAGCACGGCATGACCCCGGGCCTCTGGCTGGAACCCGAAGTCGTCGGCGTGCGCAGCCCGTTGGCGCACACCCTGCCGCCCGAGGCGTTCTTCCGGCGCGGCGGTGTCCGCGTCACGGAACACGGACGGCACCACCTGGACCTGCGTCACCCGGCCGCCCGCGCCCACCTCGACGAGGTCGTGGACCGGCTGGTCGGCGAGTGGGGCGTCGGCTATCTGAAGCTCGACTACAACATCAACAGCGGCCCGGGCACGGAGAACGGGACCGAGAGCGCGGGTGCGGGACTGCTCGGACACCACCGCGCCCACCTCGAATGGATGGCCGGACTCCTCGACCGTCATCCCCAACTGGTCCTGGAGAACTGCGGATCGGGCGGCCTGCGCATGGACTACGCCCAACTCGCCGTGGCACAGATCCAGTCCACCAGCGACCAGCAGGACCCGCAGCGCTACCCGCCCATCGCCGCCGCGGCCGGCACCGCCGTGACACCGGAGCAGGCCGCCGTGTGGGCCTACCCCCAGCCGGACCAGAGCCCGGACGAGATCGCCTTCACCCTCACCGGCGCACTGCTGGGCCGTATCCACCTCTCCGGCTTCCTCAACCTCATGGACGACGAGCAGTTCGACCTCGTCGGCTCGGCGCTCTCCGTCTACAAGGACATCAGGGCGGAGATCGCCGCCGCGCACCCGTTCTGGCCGCTGGGCCTGCCCGGCTGGGACGACGAGTGGATCGCGCACGGGCTTCGAGGCGCGCAGTCCACCTATGTGACCGTCTGGCGGCGGGAGTCGGACGGTGACGGGCCCGGCGCCGCCGACCACGCACTCGCGGTCCCGCACCTGCGCGGCGCCCGTGTCCAGCCCGTGGTGCTGTATCCGGCGACCTCCGATGCCGGGGTGGAGTGGGACGCTGCCGAGGGGCGGTTGACGGTGTCGCTGCCCCGGGCCGGCACCGCCGTTCTCGTTCGGTTGGGCGGCAGTTGACTCGGCGATCCGGCGTGGCACGGATGATCCATTGGTGATCATCGGGGAACAGACTCCGCGTGTATTCCGTCGGAAAGGCGCCTTCAACCGGCAATGCCGGGCTGTGGGCGTTTCGTCCGCGTCCCGCCCTTAGAGTTCTTGAAGTCCATGCGCGGCGAGGCCATGGCGGGCGGGCACCGGGCGTACCACTTTCGGAGGCGGGACCGAATGCGCAGGTATCCGTGACAGGGGAGTACACCGGCCGGCCCGTCAGGACGTCGAGCTTCGTCGGCAGGCGGCAGGAGACCGCCGAGGTCAGACGCCTGGTGGCCGCCCATCGGCTGGTGAGCCTGACCGGCACGGCCGGCGTCGGCAAGACCCGGCTGGCGCTGCACGCGGCGCCCCGGCTGGCGCGGGCGTTCGCCGACGGGGTGCACCTCGTCCACCTGGCCGGTGTGCGGGACGCGACGCTGGTGCCGCTCGCCCTGATCGAGGCGCTGAACATCCGTGACGTGTCCGGCCGTTCGCCCGTGCGCGTCCTCGTCGACCATCTCCAGGACCGGGAGTCGCTGCTCGTCCTCGACAACTGCGAACACCTCGCGGACGCCTGCGCCCGGCTCGTCGAGACGCTGCTCGCGGAGACGACGAGGGCGCGCGTGCTGGCCACCAGCAGACATCCGCTGGACGTCCGTGCCCAACACGTCCTGGAAGTACAGCCGTTGCCGACTCCCTCGGCGGACGAGCCGTTGCCTCCCAAACCCGCCCTGGAGTACCCGGCGTTGGCCCTGTTCGCCGACCGGGCCGCCGCCGTACTGCCCGGGTTCGCGCTCACGGCCGCCAACCAGGACGCGGTGGCCGCCCTGTGCCGCCGGCTGGACGGGCTGCCGCTCGCGATCGAACTGGCCGCGGTACGGATGCGCGCCCTGGGCGTACAGCAGTTGCTCGAACGCCTCGACCGCCGCCACCGGCTGCTGGCCGCCGGCGAGGACGCCCTGCCCCGGCACCGCACCCTGCGCGCGGCCGTCGACTGGAGCCACGACCTGTGCACCCCCGACGAACAGACCGTGTGGGCGCGCGCCTCGGTCTTCGCCGGGAGCTTCGACCTGGGCGCGGCGGAGGAGGTCTGCGCGGGACCCGGCCTCGACCGCGACGAACTGGTGGACGCCGTCGCCGGTCTGGTCGACAAGTCGCTGCTGGTCCGGGACGGCGACGCCGTCCACGCCCGGTACCGGATGCTGGAGTCGATCCGGCAGTACGGCCTCGACCGGCTCCGCGAGGACGGCGCCGACGCGGAGGACACGGCCCGGCGCCGCGTCCGGGACTGGTGCCTGGACTTCGTCGAGGACTGCGAGCGGCGCTGGTTCGGCCCCGAACAGCCGCAACTGGTACGGCGGTTGCACGCGGAGTCGGACACCGTCCGCTCGGCACTGGAGTACTGCCTCACCACACCGGGCGAGGTGCAGGCGGGGCTGAAACTGGCCGGACACCTGTGGTTCTTCTGGTTCGCGACCGGCGCCATGATGGAGGGCCGGTACTGGTTGGAACGGCTGCTCGCCACCGCCCCCGAGCCGACCGTCCCGCGCGCACGGGCACTGTGGTCGCTGGCCCTGATGCTGCTCAGCCAGGGCGACGCCGTCCGGGCCGCGCCCCTCGTCGAGGAGTCCCGCGAGCTGGCCCTGCGGCTCGGCGCCGAGGCCGAGGTGGCACACACCTTCTTCGGCCGGGGCGGCGCCTGCCTGATCAGCGGCGACTACGAGCGGGCCCGGGACGTCTACGAGGAGGCGCTGTCCCGGCCGCCGCGCGAGGGCGAGTCGATGAGCCTGGTCGGCTTCAAATACGTCGAGCTGGCCCATGTCCTCGCCATCCAGGGCGAGTACGACCATGCCATGGCCCTGTGCGAGGAGTTCCGGCAGATCTGTCTGAGCCACGGCGAACAGTGGATCCACTCCTACCTGCTGCGCATCCTCGCCTTCGCCGAGTGGGCCAAGGGGGACCAGCCGTCGGCCGGGGCCCACGCCCGGGAGTGCCTGCGGCTCAAGCGGGTGGTCGGTGACGTGTTCGGCATCGGCATGACGCTGGAACTGCTCGCCGCGGTCCACGCGCGCGACGGAGACGGCAGGCCCGCCGCGGTTCTGCTGGGCGCGGCCAAGCGGATCTGGCGGGACGCCCATGTCGCGCTCGACCGCACCCCGTCCCACGGCCCGGTGCGCAC
>NZ_JAWOAI010000591.1:0-5555 GCF_033194735.1 Streptomyces sp. W16 | reverse complement strand
GGGTGCTGCACCGGGACCTGCGCGCCTACAGCCTCCGCGAGCGCGAACTCGCGGGCGCGGCGGACGCCCCGCTGGTCGCCTCGGCGGTCGCCGGGACCTTCGGCGGGGTCCTGGCCGACTGGCTGCACGGGCTGTTGGAGGGCACGCCGGAGGAAATCGCCGACCAGGTATGGCAGTTGCTGGTCGCGCTGCACATGAGCCGGTGAGGGATGTTCAGGCGCAGCCCTGGCCGCGCTTGACCTGGGGCCACGCCTCCACCCCGTCGGGCGTGCGGACGTACGCCTTCGACGCGTCGGCCGTGAACCACAACTGCCAGTCGCGGTACCGGTATCCGGTGTCGCGGGCGTTCGCCGGCATGCGGACGTCACCGTCGTAGGGGGCGGTGAGCATCTCGGACGGGAGCACCTTGTGCGGATCGCGGGCGTACAGCTTGCGCTTCTCGCCTTCGCCGGTCTGCAGGAAGTGCGCCTGCTGCCAGTCGCAGTGCGCGGCTCCGACGCCACTGCTCACCGTCGTGGTCGCCACCCGCTTCCCGTTCTGGTCGGTCCAGATCTCGTACCCGTGCGCTTTGGCGAAGCTCGCCGGAAGTTCGGCCGGATCACAGGAGGCGCTGCTCTCCGGGCCCCAACCCGGCCTGTTCTTACGGTCCTTGGCGACGACGACGGCGACCTTCGTGCGGCCGTCGACGTCGTAGGAGAACAGGACGCGCCCGTCCGACCTGCGCTCGACGCGGTAGCCCGTGCGCGGCACGTCCGGCTGCTGCATGTTGAAGTACGCCCGCAGACCGCCCTCGGGTGTCTTGCCGCCGTCGCCCTTGCTCCATGCGTCCGCGCCGCCGCCCTCGTACATCTTCCCGTCGCACTCCAGCGCCCGGCCGGCCGCACCCGACTTGTCGGAGCCGGTGGCCGGTACGTACAGCGGTCCTTTGTAGGGCGTGACCGGCGGTGTGCCCGCGACCACGACGCCTTCCCCGTCCTCGGTGCCACATCCCACCGCGGCCACGGCCACCAGCACGGCGACCGTCGTGAGCCCTCTGCGCATGCCCTACCCCCTCGCGTGTCGTTCCTACGACGCACGGGCGGGCCGAAACGTTGGGGGTCAGCGGGTTTCCTGGAATGTACGCCGATAGGCCTGCGGGGAGACCCCGATCGCCGCGTGCAGGTGCTGCCGCAGGGACGCGCCGGTCGCGAAGCCGACACGGCCGGCGATCTGGTCGACAGAGAGGTCGCTGGCCTCCAGCAGGTCGCGGGCGCGGGCGACCCGCTGCTGGATGAGCCAGCGGCCGGGGCTGAGGCCGACCTCGTCGTTGAAGCGGCGGGCGAAGGTGCGCAGGCTCATGCCGGCGTGGCGGGCCAGGTCGTTCAGGGCGAGGGACTCGTCGAGGCGGGTCAGAGCCCAGTCGCGGGTGGCGGCCGTGCTCGTGGCGCCGCAGTCCGGCACCGGCTGCTGGATGAACTGCGCCTGCCCGCCGTCGCGGAACGGCGGAACGACGCAGCTGCGGGCGACCGCGTTGGCGAGTTCGCTGCCGTGGTCGGTGCGCACGATGTGCAGGCAGATGTCGACTCCGGAGGCCGCGCCGGCGGAGGTGAGGATCCGGCCGTCCTGTACGAAGAGCACGTCCGGGTCCAGGTCGACCTGCGGATACAGGGCACGGAAGCGGTCCACGACCTGCCAGTGGGTGGTGGCGCGGCGCCCGTCGAGGAGACCGGCGGCGGCGAGCACGAAGGCGGCCGTACAGATCGAGACGATGCGTGCGTCCGGGCGGATCCGGGCGAGGGCGTCGGCGATCTCGGCGGGCAGCCCCGTGGGGATGCGCGGGGTCGCCATGGCGGCGACCACGACCGTGTCCGCCGTTTCGAGGATCTCCGGCCCGTGCTCCACCGATACCGAGAAGTCTGCGCTGGTGCGCACCGGGCGCCCGTCGACCGTGCAGGTCAGCACCTCGTAGCGGCCGTCGGCGGCGCCGAAGATGCGGCTGGGGATGCCCAGCTCGAAGGGGTAGACGCCGTCGAGCGCCAGGACCACGACCCGTTCCACATGCTGCATGGCACGATTCTATCGAAGGTTGGCCATCGTGCCATTTTCTTGTCGTGCGGGACCCGGCAGGCTGAATGACCATGAGCACTGTGAACACCATGCGCGTCATCACGCAGCACACCCTCGGCGGTCCCGAGGTCCTCGAAGTCGCCGAGGTCGAGCGCCCCGCGCCGCGCGCCAACGAGATCCTGATCAAGGTGCGGGCGGCCGGGCTCAACCCCACCGACTGGAAGCACCGGGCCACCGGCGGGTTCCTCGGCGAGCCGCCCTTCGTCCTCGGTTGGGACGTCTCCGGCGTCGTCGAGGCCGTCGGCGTCGGTGTCGCCCGCTTCAAGGCCGGCGACGAGGTCTTCGGGATGCTGTCCTACCCGTGGGGCCATGGCTCGCACGCCGAGTACGTCGCCGCTCCGGCCCGTGCCTTCGTCCACAAGCCCGCCGGGATCGACCACGTCCAGGCGGGTGCGTTGCCGCTGGTCTCGCTGACCGCTTGGCAGGCGCTGGTGGAGAACGCCGAAGTCCAGTCGGGGCAGCGGGTGTTGATCCACGCGGCGGCCGGCGGGGTCGGGCACGTGGCCGTCCAGATCGCCAAGGCGCGCGGCGCGTACGTCATCGGTACGGCGAGCGCGGCCAAGCACGACTTCCTGCGCGAGCTCGGTGTCGACGAGGCGATCGACTACCGGGAGACCGACTTCACCGAGGCCGTGAAGGACGTGGACGTCGTCCTGGACATGCTCGGCGGCGAGACCGCGCTCAAGTCGCTGCGGGTGCTGCGTCCGGGCGGGATCGTGGTCTCGATCGTGCCGATGGGCAAGCCGGACTTCTACGAGGAGGCCGAGCGGCTCGGTGTACGGGCGGTCCGGATGCTTGTCGACGCCGACCGCGCCGACATGCAGGCCATCGCGGAGCTCGTCGAGGCGGGGAAGCTGCGCGCGACGATCGCCGGGGCGTTCCCGCTGGCCGATGCCGCCGAGGCACACGCGCTCGGCGCCACCGGCCGCACTTCGGGCAAGCTGGTGCTGACGGTCGACTGAGCAGGTCAGAAGGTGAGCACGGGCTTGATGGCCTTGCCCGCGCTCATGTCCCGCACCGCCTGGTCGATGTCCGCGAACGGATACGTACTGATCAGGCGGTGCAACGGGAGCCGCCCCGTCTTGACCAGTTGCACGAGCGCGGGGATGAAGCTCTGTGTCTCGCTGTCGCCAAGGGTAAGGCCCACGATCCGCTTCCCGGGGATCAACCCGTTGACGTCCAGGGCGACTTCACTGCCGAACGGTGGTGCTCCCACGACGACCAACGTGCCCCGGGCGGCGAGCGCGTCGGCGCCCTGGCGGAGGACCGCGACACTGCCGGTGGTCTCCACGATGCCGTCGGCGCCCTGGCCGTCGGTGAGTACGGCGAGGGTCTCGCCGAGGTCGCCCTCGGCAGCGTTGACGGTGTGCGTGGCCCCCAACTCCTTTGCCAGGGAAAGGCGTTCGGCGACCTTGTCGACGGCGATGATCCGGGTGGCCGGGGTGAGCGCGGCAGCCATCACCGCGGACAGGCCGACGGCTCCGGCGCCGAGCACCACGATCGTGTCGCCGAGTCGCGGCTTCAGGACGTTCCAGACGGCGCCGACTCCCGTCTGAACTCCGCAGCCCAGCGGGGCGATCGACTCCAGCGGCACATCCGGGTCGACCTTCACCAGGCTGCGCTCGTCGACCAACGCCCGTTCGGCGAAGGATGACTGGCCGAAGAAGTGCCCGCCGAGGGGCTGTCCGTCGCGGCTGATGGTGCTGCTGCCGTCGGCGCGGCGGCCTCCGATGAGGTTCAGCGGCAGCCAGGTCGCGCAGTAGGCGGGGTGTCCGCCCTGGCAGTTGCGACAGTCGCCGCAGGACGTGAAGGACAGCACGACATGGTCGCCGGGCACGACACCGGTGACGGCCGAGCCGACCTCCTCGACGACA
Organism: Streptomyces sp. W16; assembly: GCF_033194735.1. Classification (NCBI taxonomy): domain Bacteria; kingdom Bacillati; phylum Actinomycetota; class Actinomycetes; order Kitasatosporales; family Streptomycetaceae; genus Streptomyces; species Streptomyces sp. W16. Next base: position 1,575 of record NZ_JAWOAI010000591.1, on the reverse strand, counting down.
CCGGCGCCCTCGTGACCGAGAACTCCGGGGAGCGGGAAGGGCAGTCCGCCGCTCGCCACTCCAAGATCCGTGTGGCACAGGCCTGTTGCGACGACCCGGACCAGCGCCTCGTGCGGGCCCGGCTCGGCCAGTTCGACGTCGGTGAGCGTGAAGGGTGCGCCGCCCGACTCGACGACGGCCGCGCGCGTGGTGGTGGACATCGTACGAACTCCTTGGTGGGCGTGGTCAGTCGAGCTGATGGGTGTGGTCAGTCGAGCGAGACGACGACGGACTTGGTGCGGGTGTAGGCGGCGAGGCCCTCGGGGCCGTACTCGCGGCCGAAGCCGGAGTCCTTGACGCCGCCGAAGGGGACGTTGGGGTCGAGCATCGCCCAGTCGTTGACCCAGACGATGCCCGCCTGGAGGCGGTCCGCGATGCGGTGGGCGCGGGAGAGGTTGCCGGTCTGGACGCCCGAAGCCAGCCCGTAGGGCGTGGAGTTGGCGAGTTCGACGGCCTCGTCCTCGGTGTCGAAGGGCTGCACGGTGAGGACCGGGCCGAAGATCTCCTCCTGGATCACCCGGGAGTCGTTGGCGAGGTCGGCGATGACGGTGGGCTTGTAGTAGTAGCCGCCGTCGAGGTCGAGGCGTTCGCCGCCGCAGACGATGCGGGCGCCCTCCTTGCGGGCGAGGTCGACGTACTCCTCGACCTTGCGCAGGTGCTTCTCCCCCGCCATCGGGCCCACGACGGTCTCGGGCAGCCGGGGGTCGCCGAGCGGCACGCCGGGCACCGCGTCGGCGAGGATGTTGAGGAGGGTGCTGTAGACGGGGCGGGCGACCAGCAGGCGGGGGCCGCCCATACAGAACTGGCCGGTGTTGAAGACGAAGCCCTTGATGACCGCGCCGACGGCCTTCTCCAGGTCGGCGTCCTCGAAGACGATGTGGGCCGCGTTGCCGCCGAGTTCCATGGTCACGGGCTTGAGGTTCTCGCCGGCGACGCTCGCGGCGTGCCGGCCGACGGCGGTGGAGCCGGTGAAGGCGATCTTGTCGACGCCCGCGTGCCGCAGCAGGGCTTCGCCGGCGACCGGGCCCGCGCCCGTGACGACGTTGACGACACCGTCCGGGACACCGGCCCGCTGGAGCAGTCCGGCCATGTAGAGAGCGCTGAGCGGGGTCTCGTCGGCGGGCTTGTGGACCACGGTGTTGCCGGCCGCGAGGGCGGGGGCGAGCTTCGAACCGGCAAGGATCAAGGGGAAGTTGAAGGGGGTGATCGCGGCGACCACGCCCAGCGGCTCGCGCTTGGTGTAGGCGAGGGCGTTGAGCGGAGTGTCGCGGGTCGAACCGTCCAGGGAGAAGGCGAGGGCGGCGTAGTGCTCGTAGTCGTTCGCCGCGTTCGTGACGTCGACGGCGTGGCACAGGGTGATGGGCTTGCCTACGTCGAGGCTCTCCAGCTGGGCGAGTTCGTCGGCGTTCTCGCGGATGAGTTCGGCGACGCGGTGCAGGATCCGGCCGCGTTCGCGACCGCTGAGCCCGGACCAGCGCCCGCTGTCGAAGGCCTCGCGGGCGGCGCGGACGGCCGCGTCCACGTCGGCGGGGCCCG
>NZ_JAWOAI010000590.1:0-5567 GCF_033194735.1 Streptomyces sp. W16 | reverse complement strand
CACGGCCGAGGCCGCCGACTGTGCGGGGAACGCCGTCGAGCCCGACAGCCGGTGCAGGGCCAGGAGCAGCCGCTCAAGGCGGGCCGCGCAGGCGTGCTCCAGGGCCAACGTGCCCGACAGCCACGCCAGTTCGGGGCGCATCGCCTCGGACCAGTCGGCGTCGAGGAGCGGCCGGAAGGTGTGCAGGCTGCCGCTGATGCGGCGGGCCGAGTGGCGCAGGGCGCGCGCCGCGTCGACGGACTCCTCCATGCCGTTCTGGCCGCCGCCGGTCTCCCGGTGCAGCCGTAGGGCGCGGAGGAACTCCGTGGCCTGGCCGCGCAGGTAGCCCGCGAGGGCGTCACCTGTCACGGCCCTGGCCGTGGGATCCGTCGGGTCAAGGTGTTGCTGTGCCACGCCGGCGCCTCCGGGCGTCTATGAGCATCTCCTGGACGTTGCGCAGGGGTTGGCCTTCCGCGTCGGTCGCGTGCCGGGTCCACTCGCCGTCCGGGCCCAGGTGCCAGGAGGAGGTGGTGTCCGACATGCCGGTCTCCAGGAGCCGGCTGATCGTGGCGCGGTGGGCCGGGTCGGTGACCCTGACGAGGGCCTCGATACGGCGGTCGAGGTTGCGGTGCATCATGTCGGCGCTGCCGATCCACACCTCGGGTTCGCCTCCGTTGCCGAAGCCGAAGACGCGGGAGTGTTCGAGGAAGCGGCCGAGGATGGACCGTACGCGGATGTTCTCGGACAGGCCGGGGACGCCGGGCCGCACCGCGCAGATGCCGCGCACCCACACGTCGACCGTGACGCCCGCCTGGGACGCACGGTAGAGCGCGTCGATGATCGCCTCGTCCACCATCGAGTTGACCTTGATGCGGATGAACGCGGGGCGCCCGGCACGGTGGTGCTGGACCTCCTTGTTGATCCGGGCGATCAGGCCGTCGCGCAGCGACTTGGGGGCGACCAGCAGGCGGCGGTAGGTCTCGCGGCGCGAGTATCCCGACAGCCGGTTGAAGAGGTCCGAGAGGTCGGCGCCGACCTGGGGGTCCGCGGTCAGCAGACCGAGGTCCTCGTACAGGCGGGCCGTCTTCGGGTGGTAGTTGCCGGTGCCGACGTGGCTGTAGCGGCGCAGCGTGTCGCCCTCCTGGCGGACCACGAGCGACAGCTTGCAGTGGGTCTTGAGTCCGACCAGGCCATAGACGACATGGCAGCCCGCCTCCTCCAGCTTGCGCGCCCACTTGATGTTGGCGTGCTCGTCGAAGCGGGCCTTGATCTCGACCAGGACGAGGACCTGCTTGCCGGCCTCGGCGGCCTCTATCAGCGCGTCCACGATCGGGGAGTCGCCCGAAGTGCGGTACAGGGTCTGCTTGATGGCGAGGACGTCGTCGTCGCCGGCCGCCTGCTCCAGGAAGCGCTGCACGGACGTGGAGAACGAGTCGTACGGGTGGTGCAGCAGCACGTCCCGGTTGCGCAGGGCGGCGAAGATGTCGGGCGCGGAGGCGGACTCGACCTCGGCGAGGTCGCGGTGGGTGCCCGCGATGAACTTGGCGTACTTCAGCTCGGGCCGGTCCAGGCCGCCGATCCGGAACAGCCCGGTCAGGTCCAGCGGGCCCGGCAGCGGGTACACCTCGGCCTCGCTGATCTTCAGCTCGCGCACCAGCAGGTCGAGCACCTCGCGGTCGATGGACTCCTCGACCTCCAGGCGCACCGGCGGCCCGAAGCGGCGCCGCATGAGTTCCTTCTCCAGGGCCTGGAGCAGGTTCTCGGCGTCGTCCTCCTCGACTTCGAGGTCCTCGTTGCGGGTCAGCCGGAACGCGTGGTGCTCCAGGATCTCCATGCCCGGGAAGAGTTCCTCCAGATGGGCGGCGATCACGTCCTCCAGGGGGACGTACCGGCCCGGCGAGGACTCCAGGAAGCGGGACAGCAGCGGCGGCACCTTGACGCGCGCGAAGTGGCGGTGCCCGGTGACGGGGTTGCGTACGACGACCGCGAGGTTCAGCGAGAGACCCGAGATGTACGGGAAGGGGTGCGCGGGGTCGACGGCCAGCGGGGTCAGCACGGGGAAGATCTGGTGCCGGAACAGGGTGAAGAGGCGCGCCTGCTCCTTCTCGGTCAGCTCGTTCCAGCGGACCAGGTGGATGCCCTCCTCCGCGAGCGCGGGGGCGACGTCCTCGTGGTAGCAGGCGGCGTGCCGGGCCATCAGCTCGCGCGAGCGGGCCCAGATCATCTCCAGCACCTCGCGCGGCTGCAGGCCGGACGCGGAGCGGGTGGCGACACCGGTGGCGATACGGCGCTTGAGGCCGGCCACCCGGACCATGAAGAACTCGTCCAGGTTGCTGGCGAAGATCGCGAGGAAGTTCGCCCGCTCCAGGAGTGGGGTGTTCGGGTCCTCGGCGAGCTCCAGGACTCTCTCGTTGAACGCGAGCCAGCTGCGCTCCCGGTCCAGGAAACGGCCCTGCGGAAGCTGGGGGCCGTCGTACGGCGACTCCTCGTACTCGTCGAGGTCGGCGTCGATGTCGGGTTCCAGATCGGAGACCGCCGCCGACACGGTGTGCGGGCGGTGGGCGGCTATGGAGCCCACGGAGGGCTGCGCGTGCTGGACCTGTGCCTGGGCGTTGGGCTGGCTGCTCATGTGCCCATTGTTCCGCGCCACCGGCGATACGGGCGCGTCGGACAGCGCCGGAAGGAGCGGGACGACGGCCCCGTTGCTCCCGTTCACCTCGGGAGGCGGCGAAGGCTCTGGCACGACGGGCTTCATTCGCCGAGCGTCGCAAGCCCGTCTGAACCAATGGTTACGGCGACATGGCGTGCGGGATATCGGGGGGCGGCTCCCGGACGTCTACGGCACGGAAACGAACGTAACGGATGCCAGGGAGCCGCCGGGAGGGGGGATCCGGTCAGGCGGTGCGGCGGCGCAGCAGGGTGAAGGCGGCGGCGAGCACGAGGGCGGTGACGGCGAGGACGATGCCGGTCTCCACGAGCTGGAGGGGCCAGAAGTGGGAGGCGGGGTGGTACTGGACGTAGTAGCCGGTGACGTCGACCGACTTGAGGCACTTGGCCTGCTCGAAGCACGTGTCGGGGACGTGGCCGCCGCTGGAGGTGACGGCGCCCTGGTCGCCGACGAGGACGTTGAGCGGGGCGTCGTAGCCGGTGTTCCGGGGGCTGACGCGGGTCACCCAGGGCCACAGGCTCGGGCGGGTGAAGTTGAGGACGGTGTGGACCAGGCCCGTGGCGGCGATGGCGAGACCGATCGAGGACAGGAGGCGGCGCTGGAGCAGACCCGCGAGGGCGCCGACGGCGAGGCCCAGCAGGGGTTGGACGATGGCGATGGTGCCGTTGGGGATGAAGGTCTCCTCGTTCCACCAGTTCCAGGTGACGGGCACCTTGTGGGCGTCGTACAGCAGCCGGTGCAGCAGGACGAGGACGGTGGAGCCGGCGGTGATCAGCGCGGCGGGCACGGCCAGGGTGGTGGCGAGCCAGCGGGTCGGGGAGAGGGACTGGGTCCAGGCGAGGCGCGCGGTGCCGTTCTCCAGCTCGCGGCCGACGACCGCGCCCGCCAGGGCGGCGGCGAAGTAGGGGATGACGCCGATCAGGAACTCGGCGACCGCGTAGGCGAGGTGGTAGGCGCTGATGGCGGCGCTCCAGTCGCACCCGTGGACGGTGCACTTGCGCTGCCAGTCGGCCGCGGCGCCGTTCCCGCCGGGGCCGTAGGCCCACAGCAGGATGCCGGCGGTGACGGTGAAGATCACCGCCCAGGCGATCAGGACACCGCGCTGCAACCGCAGGACCGCGCGGACGGGGCCGGGCAGGCGGGTGCGGGTCACTGGGGCGTCGGTGGTGAGGGCGCTCATGAAAGGGACTCCGTACGGCGGGCCAGCAGGCGGAAGGTGACGGCGACGGCGAGGGCCGCGACGAGGAGCAGCAGGACGGTGGCGCTGAGCTGGACCGGCCAGTAGCGGCGGACCGGCCAGATGTCGTCCCATGTGCGGCCGAAGAAGTAGCGCGTGGTGTACGTGGTGAGAGCGGCTGCCGCCAGGGCGGGCAGCGCGCGGCCCAGGGCGACTCCGGCGAGGGTGCCGACGGCCAGGGCGAAGAGGACCAGGGCCACGGACATCGGGCCGGTCGGGACGAGGACGCGGTCCCAGGACCAGTTGGTGACCAGCACGTCCTGGTCGGTGGTCCGGACCCAGGCGAAGACCAGGCCCAGCAGCGTGCTTCCGGCGGCCAGCGGCAGGGCCGCCGCGGTGAGCTTGGCGGTCAGCCAGCGGGCGGGGGTGATGGACTGGGTCCAGGCCAACCGGGCGGTGCCGTCCTCCAGTTCGCGGCCGATCAGGGCGGCGCCCGCCCAGACGGCGACGGGTATGGAGACGTAACTGAGCACCTCACCAAGGAAGTTCATGACGTTGTTGACGTCGGTGAGGACGAAGTACGAGGCGGAGTGGTCCTCGCGCGCGGCGGGCGCGCGGAACAGGTGCACCCACAACAGCGCGCTCACGGCGAGCAGTTGGAACCCGCTCCAGACGATCAGCGCCGGGCGGTGCAGCCGCCGGACGGCGCGCTGCGGTCGGGCGGTGGGGCTCAGGGCCAGGGCGGTCATACGGCGGCTGCCTTACGGACGGGCGCCGGACCGGTCTGGCGCCTGAGGACTCGGAACGTGGCCACGGTCAGGGCGGCGGTGGCGGCGAGGACGATGGCGGTCGCCGTCAACTGGAGCGGCCAGTAGTGGGATTGGGGGTGGTAGTCATTGAAGTAGCTGACGGCGTCGAGCTTTTCGTAGACGGCCCGGCATGTCTGGTCGGTGGCGGGGCCGCACTGCGGGTCGGCGATGCGGGCGCCGGTGGAGGTGAGGAGGCCCTGGTTGACGACGATGCCGGAGCCGGCCGGACGGCTGTGACTGAGGCTGCTGATCCTGGTGACCGTGGGCCAGAGGTGGGGTGTCGCGATGCCGAGGGTGCTCCACACGAACCCCGTGGCGCACAGCGCGACGATGAGCGAGACGAGGGACTCGCGCTTGCGCAGGCCGTAGAAGGCGCCACTGACCAGGCCCGCCAGGGCGATGGCGACGGTGGCCGGGCCGCCCGCGGCGTAGGTCCCCAGGTCGTACCAGTTCTTGGCCGTGTCGATACGGCCCTGGCCCGTCGACCAGGCCCAATGGTGCAGGCCGACCAGGAGGCCGGTGCCGACGGTGACCAGGACGGCCGGGACGGCGAGCTTGAAGGCGAGCCAGCGGGCCGGGGAGATCGACTGGCTCCAGGCCAACTGCGCGGTGCCCTGCTCCAGTTCGCGGCTGATCAGCGCGGCGCCCGACCACGCGGCGACCAGGAACGGGACGGCGACGACGGCGATCGTCGTGTAGTTGTACCAGTCCTTGTAGCGGCCGATCGCGCCCGCGTCGTACGCGCAGGGCTCCGCCTTGCAGACGTTGTACCGCCGCCAGGCCTCGGCCGCCGCGTCGGTGAGCGGACCGCCCACCCACAGCAGGAGGGCGGCGAGGACGATCACGAGCCCGATCCAGACCAGCAGGGCCGGCCGGTGCAGGCGGAGCAGCCAGCGGACCAGGTTCGGCCGCGCGGAGCGGCCGGCCGCGGTCG
>NZ_JAWOAI010000589.1:0-5588 GCF_033194735.1 Streptomyces sp. W16 | reverse complement strand
CACCGGACGCACCGGCGGCACCGGATTCGAGCCCCTCGGCGGTCTCCTCCGCCGCCCCGGCGCCCCCATGACGCCCGTGACGGCCCTTGGCGGCCTTTCTGCGGGCCGCACGGCCACCCGTCGGGGTTCCTGTGGCGGAGGAGGCGGATGAGGCGTCAGAGGCCGGTATGGACCGCCCATGGCCTCTCCGTACCGGCGGCGGCTCCGGTATCCGCAGCGCCATGGTCTCTTCGTCGACCGGACCGTACGGCACCCCGGACACGCCCTGGGCCTGCGCGTCGTACCACTCCTCGAACGCGCCCGGCTCCCCGTACGGCTGCTCCCCGTACGAGGCCTCGGACTCGCGCTCGGGGCGCAGCGCGGTCACGCCGTGGCCCTGCCCACCACCGGGGCGAGCCCCGCCGACCTCGCCACGGCACCCTGGTCGCCGCACTCCACCAGCCAGTTGGCCAGCATCCGGTGGCCGTGCTCGGTGAGCACCGACTCCGGGTGGAACTGGACGCCCTCGACGGGCAGTTCGCGGTGGCGCAGGCCCATGATGATGCCGTCGTGCGTCCGGGCGGTGACTTCCAGCTCGGCCGGAACCGTCGCCGGCTCGGCCGCCAGGGAGTGGTAGCGGGTCGCGGTGAAGGGCGAGGGCAGTCCGGCGAAGACGCCCCTGCCCTCGTGCTCGACGAGCGAGGTCTTGCCGTGCAGCAGTTCGGGGGCGCGGTCCACGACGCCGCCGTAGGCCACCTGCATCGACTGCATGCCGAGGCAGACGCCGAAGACGGGCACCCCGGTCGAGGCGCAGTGCCGCACCATCTCGATGCAGACTCCGGCCTCCTCGGGGGTGCCGGGGCCGGGCGAGAGGAGGACGCCGTCGAAGCCATCCTGGGCGTGCGCCGTCGACACCTCGTCGTTGCGCAGCACCTCGCACTCGGCGCCCAGCTGGTACAGGTACTGGACCAGGTTGAAGACGAAGCTGTCGTAGTTGTCGACGACGAGAATCCGTGCACTCACTGGTTGTCCACCGTCACATCGTTGAAGGGCAGCAGCGGTTCGGCCCACGGGAAGACGTACTGGAAGAGGATGTAGACCACGGCCAGGGCAAGGACGAGCGAAATCAGCGCCTTGACCCAAGCGTTGCCCGGCAGATGCCGCCAGATCCAGCCGTACATGCCGTCCCTTCCGTCGCACCACGGCACCAGACTCACGCCGTACGCCACCAGACTAACGGCGCAGCGCGGCTGGTTTCCCGGCCTCCACAGGCTGTGTGGAGTCCAGGTGTGCCCAGACGATCAGCCGGTGGCTGTGCCCCCACTCCGGATCGCACGTGGTCAGCGTGAGATAGCGGCCCGAGGCCGTGTACCCGGACTTACGTGGCACAGGATCGATCACCTCAATGTCGGTGGGCACTGTTTTGTAGGGCCCTTTGTCGATCCGATACGTGAACCATGTCGTCCCGTCCGTCAGCACCACCGCGTCACCCTTGCGCAGCTGGGGAAAGTCCACGAAGGGGTTGCCGTAGGTCCGCCGGTGCCCGGCCACCGCGAAGTTCCCGACCTGCCCGAGTCGCGCGGTGCCGGCGTAGTGCCCCAGCCCCTTCTTGAGGGTGTTCACGGCCGTGTCCTCAAGAACCGGCTTGTTCCACGTGAAACCAAGCCGCGGGATGTACATGATCGCGAAGGGCTTGCCGTCCTTGTAGGCGGCCGGTTTCGCCGGTGCGGTGGGTGAGGGGGCCGCCTTCGGGTGCGCGGTCTGCCGCGACCACTGGTTCTGCAACTGGTCGATCTGGTCGCTCATCGTGCGGTCGGCCTTCACACCGGTCCAGAACAGGACGTAGACCACGAAGAGGACGATCAGGGTGCCTACGGTGATGCAGAGTTCGCTGACGCTCCTGACGATCACGCGCACCGGCAGCTCCCGTACGGACGCCTACTCCACTGGCTTCGCGTAGTGCAGATCCACTGTGCCCGAGTACCCGGGAAGAGTCACCGTCCCGTCGTCGGTCACTTTCCACCCGAGCCCGTAGACGTTGACGTACACCATGTAGTTCTGGATCGCCTTGGACGCCGCCAGCGCCTGCTGCAGCTTCTCCGGGTCACCCACGGCCGTGATCTTGTACGGCGGCGAGTAGACCCGGCCCTGGAGGATCAGGGTGTTGCCCACACAGCGCACGGCGCTGGTCGCGATCAGCCGCTGGTCCATGACCTTGATGCCCTTGGCGCCGCCCTGCCACAGGGCGTTCACCACGGCCTGGAGGTCCTGCTGGTGGATGACCAGGTAGTCGGGCTGCGGCTCGGGGTAGCCGGGGAGCTTGGCGGTGGCGTTGGGCGGGGCGTCGTTGAGGGTGACGGTGACGGCCTTGCCCTTGAGTTTCTGCGCGCCCGCGCTCTTCTCAAGCTTCGTCAGCTTCTCGTTGTCGGCGCCCGTGCCGGTGTCGTCCTCCTTGCGGAGCGCGTCGACCTCGTCGCGCAGGACGCCGTTGGCGTCGTTGAGCCGGCCGTTCTTCTCGCTGCGGTTCTGGATGAGGTCGGACAGCTTCAGCAGGGAGGCGTCCGTGCGGATGTTGGTGCCCTTGGCCGTGTTGAAACTGGTGAAGAAGATGAGTCCCGCGAGGGCGAAGACGGCCACCGTGAGAATCCGTACGGGACGGAAACGGCGGATACGGGCAGGACTGGTACCCGTCCCGGGGGAGTCGGCAGAATTGCTCAACGTACCCTTATCTCCTTCGGCGCCGCGGAAGCACTACGCTAACGGACGCCCGGGGGAGCACTCAGTGTCCCCTTGTACGCTGCCCCGGAGCCCGCCCCAGTTCCCTGCGCGGCCACGCAGCGCATCGACAGGAGAGACCCTCGTGCCGAAGTCACGTATCCGCAAGAAGGCCGACTACACGCCGCCGCCGGCGAAGACGGCGACCGCCATCAAGTTGAACAGCCGTGCCTGGGTCGCTCCGGTCATGCTGGCCATGTTCGTCATCGGACTGGCCTGGATCGTCGTCTTCTACGTCACCGACGGCTCCATGCCCATCGACAGCCTGGACAACTGGAACATCGTGGTGGGCTTCGGCTTCATCGCCGCCGGGTTCGGCGTCTCCACGCAGTGGAAGTAGCGGCCTGACCAGCGGTCGAAGCTGCGGCCACCACTCGGTGAACGCAGCTCTGCCCACGACTTTCCGCTGAGTTATCCACAGACCAGAGAAGTATCCACAGCGAGCCTGGGGAAAAAGAACGACGATCTGTGGATAACCCACTGAGTGTTGACGCTGGTGTGACTGACACACCGGCAACCGCAAGCCTGTTCGCCCCCTGCCTGACCTGCATAAACACGGGTCGGTGACAGGGGGCACAGCTGTTCTCCACGGTATGCACAAGATCCGCCACGCACTGTGGACAACGGTTTGGTATCAGCTGAGCTGAGCCGTCCTGATCAGCGTCAACACCACGACGACGACCAGTACGACGGCACAGGTGCCGTACTGGATCAGGGCGCGGCGCTCGCGCGGGGCGTGGACCATCGCGTAGCCGGTGATCACGCCGGCGACCAGACCGCCGATGTGGGCCTGCCAGGCGATGTTGGACCAGCCGAAGGTGAAGATGAGGTTGATCACCAGCAGCGCGATGACCGGCCGCATGTCGTACCGAAGCCGGCGCATCAGCACGGCGGTCGCGCCGAAGAGCCCGAAGATGGCGCCCGAGGCACCGAGCGAGGGCGAGTTCGGGGCGGCGAGGAGATAGGTGAGCGCGCTGCCCGCGAGGCCCGAGACGAAGTACAGGGCCAGATAGCGGGCGCGGCCGAGAGCCGCCTCCAGAGGGCCGCCGATCCACCACAGGCTCATCATGTTGAAGATGATGTGGATCGGGCTGCCGTGCAGGAACATCGCGGTCAACAGTCGGTACGGCTGGCCCTGGGCCACACCCTGGACCGAGCCCAGGACCGGAACGTACGCCTGACCGATGAGGTCGAGACGGTCGGTGAACCGGTCACCCTTCGCCAGTTGAACCAAATACACGGCGACGCAGATGCCGACCAGGATCTTGGTGACAAGCCGCGGATCCGCCACCACCGTGCCACCGGCGATCGTGCGCGGCTGGGCAGCGGTCGGGGCGTGCCCCGTGCCGGAGCCGTCGCGCACGCACTCCGGGCACTGGAAGCCGACCGAGGCGCTGACCATGCACTCGGGGCAGATCGGGCGCTCGCAGCGGGTGCAGCGGACGCCGGTCTCGCGGTCCGGGTGGCGATAACAACCCGGCAGGCTCTGGGCGTCCGGGGGCCGCTGTTCCTCCGGGCCCTGCGGGCTGCCTGGCGCCTGATCCATGGGGTCCCCTCAATCCTTCGTACGCAATGCACCGCCCCGCCCATCCTTACGGATGAACGGGGCGTTTGGTTCCCGGCGGTAAGTACCGCTGCCGGCCCTGTGATCTAGCGGGTCTCGACGACGACCGACTCGATGACCACGTCCTCGACCGGGCGGTCGGTGCGCGGGTTGGTCTTGGCGGCCGCGATGGTGTCCACGACCTTCTGGCTCGCCGGGTCGGTGACCTCGCCGAAGATGGTGTGCTTGCGGGTCAGCCAGGCCGTCGGGGAGACGGTGACGAAGAACTGCGAGCCGTTGGTGCCCGGCCCGGCGTTGGCCATGGCCAGCAGGTAGGGCTTGTCGAAGCGGAGGTCCGGGTGGAACTCGTCCTCGAACTGGTAGCCCGGGCCACCCGTGCCGTTGCCCAGCGGGTCCCCGCCCTGAATCATGAAGCCGCTGATCACTCGGTGGAAGACCGTGCCGTCGTAGAGCTTGGCCGCGGACTTCACACCGGTCTCGGGGTTGGTCCACTCCCGCTCGCCCGTGGCGAGCTCGACGAAGTTCTTGACCGTCTTGGGCGCGTGGTTCGGCAGCAGCCGGACTTCGATGTCGCCGAGGTTGGTCTTCAGGGTGGCGTAAAGCTGCTCAGCCACGATCTGCCTTCCGTTGTCTTTCTGTGACCCCCAGATCCTCGCACGCTGGACGTGCCGAGTCGCCCGATGGCATCGCGCGGGGACCTTTCCGCCGGATCCGCTTGCGGAAAACCGGCCGAGTGACACCGGGACAGGGGCAGGTGGCGGGGATCCGTGGCATTGTCGATGACAAGCCCCCGTTCCCCCAGTTCCCCCGTATTCATCCTTAATGATCCGTGATCGTGACCCGGATGCCCGCCCTCACATGCCCCGTAGCCCTCTGGCAGGCATGATCCCTAATTGGGTGGATAGACGAAGAACCGTACGCCACCGAGGAGGAGGAACCCCGTGACCCGCATCGACAGCGTGCGCTCCGCGACCGGCTCGGCGAAGGACAGCGTGCTGCACGCCGCGGAAGTGGTGGCGCCCTACGCCGACACGGCCAAGGACAAGGCCGCGTACTACGCCCACGAGGCGCGCGTACGACTCGCGCCCAAGGTGTCCCTGGCCGCCGACCAGGCCCGTGTGCAGTACGACGCCCATCTCGCACCACGTCTGGAACAGGCCCGCACCCATGTGCCGCCGAAGGTGGACCAGGCCGCCCAGGAAGCCGCCGTCCGCACCCGCAAGGCTGCTCAGCAGGCCGCCGAGTACTCCCGGCCGCGGATCGAGCAGGC